>NZ_JARPVX010000009.1:0-99717 GCF_033947565.1 Lichenihabitans sp. Uapishka_5 | reverse complement strand
GTCCTCGAAGGCGGGCTGCTGCTCGGGCTCGGCGCCGCCGGTGGCGCCTTCGGCCTGCGGGCGGAAGCGGCCCCGGCCCCGACGGCCCAGCAGCAGCCCGCCTTCGAGGACGATGGGACGCAGCAGGTGCAGCCCTTCTTCGGGCCTCACCAGCCCGGGATCCTGACGCCGCAGCCGGCCGCCGCGCTATTCGTCGCCTTCGACGTGCTGGCCGACACCAAGGACGACCTCACCCGCCTGATGACGCTGCTGACCGAGCGCATCGCCTTTCTGATGAAAGGCGGCCCGGTGGAGCGGCTCGACCGCAAGCTGCCGCCCGCCGATTCCGGCCTGATGGGCCCTGCGGTGTTCCCGGACAATCTGACGATCACGGTCAGCCTCGGCGCCTCGCTGTTCGACGAGCGCTTCGGGCTCGCGGGCGAGAAGCCGGCCCATCTCGTGCCGATGGCCCAGTTTCCCAACGACGCCCTCGACGAAGCGGCCTGCCACGGCGACCTGCTGGTGCAGATCTGCTCGAACACCGCCGAAACCAACATCCATGCGCTGCGGGACATCGTGAAGCACACGCCCGACCTGCTCGGCCTGCGCTGGCAGATGCCGGGCTTCCTGCCGCCCCACACCTTGCGCAAGCTCGGCCGCGACACGGTGCGCAACCTGCTCGGCTTCAAGGACGGCACGGCCAACCTCGATGCGCGCGACGAAAGCCTGATGGAGCGGGTCGTCTGGACGGGCGGCCGCGGGACGGAGCCGGGCTGGACCGCCGGTGGGACCTATCAGGTCGTCCGCATCATCCGCATGTTGGTCGAGCGCTGGGACCGGACGCCGCTCGGCGAGCAGGAATCCATCATCGGCCGCGACAAGATGGAGGGCGCTCCGCTCGGACAAGCGCGGGAACGCGACACCCCCGATTATGCCGCCGACCCGCACGGGCTCAATGTGCGGCTCGACGCCCATATCCGGCTCGCCAACCCGCGTCGCCCCGACACCGATGCGTCCTTGATCCTGCGCCGGCCCTTCAACTTCTCGAACGGCCTCACCAAGGCCGGGCAGCTCGACATGGGCCTGTTGTTCGTGTCGTTCCAGGCCGATCTCACGGCCGGCTTCATCGCGGTGCAGAACCGGCTGAACGGCGAGCCGCTCGAGGAATATATCAAGCCGGTCGGTGGCGGCTATTTCTTCACGCTGCCGGGCGTTCCGGCCCCGGGCCGCTACCTCGCCCAGCCGCTGCTCGAGCGCACCACCTGAGCGGTCGGCCTCACGCGTCGTCGCGCCGCGAGGAGGCCCAGGCCAAGGCTGCGTAGCCGGCCAGCAGGACGGAATCGACGCCGAGCAGCAGCACGGGATCGGCGAAGAAGCCCGGCGCCAACACGAGCGCAAGGCCGTGCCCGAGCAGTGTCGCCCCCCACACGGCGAGGCCCCAGCGGGTCACGAGCCACAGCCCGATGGCGGCGACGAAATCCAGGATGCAGAAGAAGAACAGGCCGGCGATATGCAGCGGCGAGGCGGCCGGAAGATAGGAGATGGCCGCGCCGGTCAACACGCCGAGCCAGTGCTGGGCGCCCTCGAACAGCCACACCACGGCAATGCCGCGCGCCAGGACGACCCGAAGCGTGTCGAGCCGGCTGCGCGTTCCGGCGACCTGGCTGCCGAGCCGGATCGGCGGCGCCGGCCCGCGGATCTGCAACGGCCGGTCGGAGCTTCGCTTCGCCATCATGGCCGGCGGCATGCGTCCGCCAGGCCCTGGACGCCGAGCCCGGAGCTTCTCGCACGGCAGCCCCGCCGCTCGCCCGTTGCGCCAAGCCGCCCCATCCCGCCTCCCTGATCCAGGCGGCGCGCCGATCGGCGCCGCACGGGTCGACAGGCTCTAGAACAGCTGGCCCTCGCTTGATAGCCCACCGGAACGCACGGCCGCGCGCGTTCGCTCTCGCAAAGCCGGCATCCCATGCTAGGGAACAAGCGGCGCGGACAAGCCTTTCGCGACCTGGGGGCGCACGCAGCAGCTGGCTATCGGCGGCGTCCCGTGACTCGAACCGGAGCCCCGCGATGAGTGTCCGAACCCCGTTCCCGTCGGCCCCATCCCGCGACCATGCGGCTTCCGGCCTCGACCTGATCCATCGCCCGCGACGCAACCGCAAGTCCGACTGGGCGCGACGCCTCGTCCGCGAAGCCACGCTGACGGCCGACGATCTGATCTGGCCGCTGTTCGTCATCCCCGGCACGCGCAAGCGCGAGCCCGTGTCCTCGATGCCGGGCGTCGAGCGATTGTCGGTCGACGAGGTGGTGCGGGAAGCCGAACGTGCCTTTAACCTCGGCATCCCGGCCCTGGCGCTGTTTCCCTTCACAGATCCCGACCTGCGCGATCCGACCGGATCGGAAGCCTTGAACGACCAGAACCTCGTTTGCCAGGCCTGCCGCGCCATTCGCGAAGCCGTGCCGGGCATCGGGCTCGTCACCGACGTGGCGCTCGACCCCTATACAAGCCATGGCCACGACGGCCTGCTGCGCGACGACGTGATCCTCAACGACGAAACGGTGGCGGTGCTGGTCCAGCAGGCCCTGACCCAGGCCCGGGCCGGGGCCGACATCATCGCGCCGTCCGACATGATGGACGGGCGCGTCGGCGCGATCCGCCGCGGGCTCGACCAGGACGGGTTCCAGCACGTGCAGATCATGAGCTACGCGGCCAAATACGCGTCTGCCTTTTATGGCCCGTTCCGCGACGCGATCGGCACCAAAGCGGCCCTGAAGGGCGACAAGCGGACCTATCAGATGGACCCCGGCAACGGCGCCGAAGCCCTGCACGAGGTGGCGCTCGACCTCGCCGAGGGCGCCGACATGATCATGGTGAAGCCCGGCATGCCCTATCTCGACATCATCCACCGGGTGGCCCACACCTTCGAGGTGCCGACCTTCGCCTATCAGGTGTCTGGCGAATACGCGATGCTGGCCGGGGCCGCCCGAAACGGCTGGATCGACGGCGAGCGCGCCATGATGGAAAGCTTGACGGCCTTCAAGCGCGCCGGGGCCCGTGGCGTGCTGACCTATTTCGCCCCGGCCCTCGCCACCTTGCTGCGGGCTGGCTGAACCCCGCAACGCCCCGGCCTTGCGGGCTCCCAAGGCTGCATCCACATAGGGGAGATCGCCGCCAACCGGGACCTCCCGATGACCGACACCTTCTCGCGCTGGGCCCAGTCCACCCCGACCTACAGCATGACCGATCGTGCCGGGCTGCCAGCCGGGGCGCTAACCGGCGTGCGCCGGCGCCGGCTGCTGGCCCTTGCCCTCGACCTCACGGCGGTGTCGATCCTGTCGTTCGGCCTGTGGCTCGTGTTGTTGATCGTCACCTTCGGCCTGTCGCTGGTGCTGTTGCCGCCACTGTTCCCTTTCGTGGCCTTCTTCTACAACGGCCTCAACGTTTCGGGCCGCAATATGGCGACGCCCGGCATGCGGCTGATGGATCTCGAGATGCGGACCAGCCGCGCCGGCCAGCCGGTGACGTTTCTGGCGGCGGCGCTGCATGCGGTGTTGTTTTACTTCAGCTGGATGTTTCCGCCGGTGTTCCTGTGGACGCTGTTTTCCGAAGACAAGCGCTGCCTCCACGACGTGATGGCGGACGTCATCGTGGTGCGTCGAATTTGACGAAGGCGACCACTGACGCGCCTCGGCAGAGGTGCTAGCCTCCGTATGACCCGCAACAGGAACCTCCCGCGTGACGCGTGAACCCCGCGATGCGCCGCAATTCTACCTTACGGCGCCCTCGCCCTGCCCCTACCTGCCGGGGCGGGAGGAGCGGAAGGTCTTCACCCATCTGATCGGCCGACGTGCCACGGGGCTGAACGACACGCTGACCCAATCCGGGTTCCGCCGTTCGCAGACGATCGCCTACCGGCCCGCCTGCGAGGGCTGCCGGGCCTGCGTCTCGGTCCGTGTCTGTGTAGACGATTTCACACCGGGCAAAAGCTTCCGCCGGGTGCTCGATCGCAACGCCGACCTGATCGGCCATCCCGTCGAACCGCGTCCCACCTCGGAGCAATACAGCCTGTTCCGCGATTATCTCGGGACCCGCCATGCCGAGGGCGGCATGGCCGACATGAGCATCCTCGACTACGCCATGATGATCGAGGACAGCCACGTCGAGACGCGGCTGATCGAATACCGCCGCCGCGGTCCGGATTCGGGCTTTACCGGACGCGGCATCGGCGCTCTGGTGGCGCTCTGCGTGACCGACGTCCTGGCCGATGGCCTGTCGATGGTCTACTCGTTCTACGATCCGGAGCAGGCCGACCGCTCGCTCGGGACCTTCATGATCCTGGATCACATTGCCCGTGCGCGCGCCCGGCGGCTTCCGCACCTTTACCTCGGTTATTGGGTCGAGGGCTCGCGCAAGATGGGCTACAAGGCGCGCTTCCTGCCTCAGGAGCGGCTTGGATCGAACGGCTGGAATCGCGCCGGCTGACGCGGTCGGACCTGGGCACCGATACCCTCCCACGGTAATCGCAAATACAAGCGCCCAGGCTCTTGGCCCTAACCCTCGATTTTGCGAATTGTTAGGAACCGACCGTCACGATCCTCCACAACGAGAACGAACATACGTTCTCGTCCAAGTTGTTGGGGCGCGGTTTCAATGCTGGCATTTGGCTCATCTCGTGGGATCGATGCAGCTTCGGTGCTCCAGGCGCTCGACCGGTCGCTGGCCACGATCGAGTTCGACGCCACCGGGATCGTGCTCCGGGCCAATGCCAACTTCTGCGCCGCCCTCGGCTATCGGCTCGATGACATCAAGGGGCGCCACCACCGCATCTTCATGGACGAGGCCGAGGCACAGGGCGCGGCCTATGCCGTCTTCTGGCAGCAGCTCGGCGCCGGCAATTATGCGGCGGGCGAATACAAGCGCATGGCCAAATCCGGCGCGCCGGTCTGGATCCAGGCGAGTTACAACCCGGTGCTCGACCGCCACGGCAAGGTGCGCCGGATCGTCAAGGTCGCGAGCGTCATCACGGACGCGAAGCTGAAGGCCGTCGAGGCCGAGGCCAAACTCGAAGCCCTGTCGCGCGTCCAGGCCGTCATCGAGTTCAAGCCGAACGGCGAGATCATCACGGCCAACCCGATCCTGCTCGACCTTCTGGGGTACCGGCTCGAGGAGGTGGTCGGCCAGCACCATAGCCTGTTCATCGAGCCCGCCCTCCGCAATACCCCCGATTATCACGCGTTCTGGGACACGTTGCGGCGGGGCACCGCGGTCGCGACCTCGTTCCGACGGCTGCGATGCGACGGCAAGCCGGTGTGGATCAGCGCCTCCTATAATCCGGTTCTGGACCTCGACGGTCGCGTCATGAAGGTGGTTAAGTTCGCCACCGACATTACCGACCTCACCAAGATCGGCGCTGGCCTGGCAAACCTCGCCGGCAAGAAGCTCGACGCGCCCATCGAGGAACCGTTCGGCGCCGCCTTCGAGACGCTCCGCAGCGACTTCAACGTCGCCCGCGGCACGCTGCACGCCACCCTGACCGATATCGACGGCGGCATGCGCAGCATGCACGCCAGTGCCAGCGAGATCGCGACCGCATCGAACGACCTCGCCCGACGCACGGAGCGACAGGCCGCGACTCTCGAGGAAACCGTCGCGGCGCTGGACGAGATCACCGGCACCATCAAGCGCACGGCCGAGACCGCCGCCGGCACCCGGCGCATCGCGGCCAGCGCCGATGCCGAAGCCAAGCAGGGTGCCGCCGTGGTGCACGCCACGGTCGAAGCCATGAGCCACATCGAGGGTTCGGCTCGGCAGATCGGCACCATCATCGGCGTCATCGACGAGATCGCTTTCCAGACCAACCTGCTGGCGCTGAATGCCGGCGTCGAAGCGGCCCGGGCCGGGGAAGCCGGTCGCGGCTTCGCCGTGGTGGCGTCGGAGGTGAGGGCCCTGGCGCAGCGCTCCGCCCAGGCCGCCAAGGAGATCAAGGACCTGATCTCGCAATCGAGTGCCCACGTGGCCAAGGGCGTTGCTCTGGTGGCCCAGACCGGCGACTCGCTCGGCGTGATCCTGCACCGGGTGGGAGAGATCAACGGGGCCGTCGCCACCATCGCGAGCGAATCCGAAGAACAAGCGCGGGCCTTGCACGACATCAACGACGCCATGGGCCAGATGGACAAGCTGACCCAGCAGAATGCCGCCATGGTGGAGGAAACCAGCGCCGCGGCGCAATCGCTCGTCACCGTGACCGAACAAGTGTCCGGGCAGGTGATGCAGTTCCACCTCGGCCCGACCAAAGCGGCGCCTACCGGGGCTGCAACAGGTGGCCGGCGCAGCCATGCCCCTGTTCTGCGCCGCGTCGCCAACGGGGCCCCGCGAGCACCCGAGCCTGACGCCTGGGAAGAGTTCTGACCAGACGGCGCCCGGTTAGCCGCTGAACATGTTGTTCCGCGGAAACCCCTTCGGCGGCAACCGGCCGGCTTCGCCGCGATTGCCGATCCAGGGCAACAAATCATCGCCCTTGACGGTCCAGATGCGCCCGGATGTGTCCTTCCAGGTCAACCCGTCCCCGAGCGCGAAAACCTTGGCGTCCGACAGGCCCCCGTCCTTGAAGCGCTGCAGCCGCATGCCCTTGCCGCGCGTCATCTGGGCCACCTGGGACAAGGGCAGCACCAGCAGCTTGCGGTTGTCGCCGATCGTGGCGACATGGTCGGCGCCCCCCGGCACCGCAGTGACGAGTTTCAAGCGCCCCGGTTTGTCGACGCCCATGACGCCCCTGCCCTTGCGGGTGCCCGACATCAGATCGTCCTGCGACACCACGAAGCCACGACCGTCGCTTGCGGCGATCAGCAGGGAGGTGCCGGGCCCGTAGGGTAGCACCGCCACCACGTCCTCGGCCTCATCGAGGTCGGCCATCAGGCGGATCGGTTCACCGGCGCCGCGGCCACCCGGCAGCTTCGCGGCCTCGATCGTAAAAGCCTTGCCGTCGGTGGCCAACACGATCAGCCGCGCCGTCGACTCGGTGAAGAACGAGGTACGCAGCGTGTCGTCGCCCTTGAAGCTGACGCCCGCCAGATCGGCCACATGGCCCTTCATGGCGCGAATCCAGCCCTTGGCCGACACCAGCACCGTGATGGGCTCGCGTTCGGTCAGCGCCTCGCTCAACGCCACCGCGTGGATCTCGGGCGCATCCTCGAACGAGGTGCGACGCCGGCCGATCGCCGTATCGGGCCCATAGGCCTTGCGGATGTCCCTGATTTGCTTGGTGATGCTCTTCCATTGCGCGGCCTCGCTGTCGAGCAGCGCGTCGATGGCGTCGCGCTCTCGCACGAGCTTGTCGTGTTCGGCCCGCAACTGCATTTCCTCGAGCCGACGCAGGCTACGCAGCCGCGTGTCGAGGATGTAGTCGGCCTGCAGATCCGTCAGCCCGAAGCGCGCGATCAGGGCCGGCTTCGGTTGATCCTCCTCGCGGATGATGCGGATCACCTCATCGAGGTTGAGGAACACCACGATCATGCCGGCCAGCACCTCGAGCCGGTGCTCGATCTGCTGACGGCGGTGGCGCGAGCGGCGCAACAGCACCGTACGGCGGTGGTCGATCCATTGCTTCAGCGCCTCGGGCAGCCCGACGACGCGCGGCACGATGCCGTCGACCAGCACGTTCATGTTGAGCGGCACCCGGGTTTCGAGCTCGCTCAGCCGGAACAGGCTTTCCATCATCATGGCGGGCGACACGCTGCGGGTGCGCGGCTCGATGACGACCCGCACGTCCTCGGTCGATTCGTCCCGCAAGTCGGCCACCAGCGGCAGCTTCTTGTCGTTCAGCAGTTCGGCCAGCTTCTCGATCAGCCGCGATTTCTGCACCCCATAGGGGATCTCGGTGATGACCACGACCCAGGCCCCCTTGGGCCCATCCTCCTGGGTCCAGCGCGCCCGCACCCGGAAGCCGCCGCGGCCGGTGCGGTAGCTGTCGAGGATCGACGCCTTGGAATCGACCACGATGCCGCCGGTCGGGAAGTCCGGTCCCTGGACATGCTCGAGCAGGTCGGCCGCCGTGGCGTCCGGCTTGTCGATCAACAACAACGCGGCGCTGCACAGTTCCGCCAGATTGTGGGGCGGGATCGAGGTCGCCATGCCGACCGCGATGCCCTGCGAGCCGTTGGCCAGCAGGTTCGGGAAGGCGGCCGGCAGCACGATGGGCTCCTGCTTGTCGCCGGAATAATTCTCGCGAAAATCGATCGCATCGTCGTCGATGCCTTCGAGCAGCAGCTTGGCCGTGGTGGTGAGGCGGGCCTCGGTGTAGCGGTAGGCGGCGGCCGGGTCGCCGTCGATATTGCCGAAATTGCCCTGGCCATCGACCAGCGGATAGCGCGACGAGAAATCCTGCGCGAGACGCACCAGCGCATCGTAGATGGCCTGGTCGCCATGCGGGTGGAAGTCACCCATCACGTCGCCGACGATCTTGGCGCATTTCTTGAACGCCGTGGCGGGATCGAGCCGCAACACCTGCATGCCATACAGGATGCGGCGGTGCACCGGCTTCAGCCCGTCGCGGGCATCCGGCAGAGCGCGCCCCATGATGGTCGACAGCGCATAAGCGAGGTAGCGCTCCTCCAACGCGTCCCGCAGCCCGACCTCGATCGGTTCGGGCGGTGTCAGCGGTGTGGAGGGCGGCGCGGGCGTCTTGGCCATGCGGTGGCCTTAGAGGATCGGGCCCGCGGCGGCAAGTTCCCTGTTTGTTCCGTCCCGTCGAAGCATTTCAGCAATAGATCACGGCGCCGTGAGCGTCGCGGCCCATCCTGTGTTGCAGCCGGGCACTAGCCCGATGCCGGGCAAAATTCCTAAGTGGCGGCACAATCCGCGGCCGTGTGCATCCGGTCGCCTCCGTAACCGAGTGCGTCCCTATCCATGGCGAAATCCGCAATCTACGGCTTGGCGTCCGGCTTGGCCGTCGTGGTCCTGACCATGATCGTCGTGGCGGTGGTGAACCTGCCGCAAGCCTCCGATGCCGCAACCTCCGGGACGACCTGCACGGAGATGGCGCAGGACCAGGGCTACGGCCTCGTGCGTCCCGCCCGCCACGAAGGCTGCCAGGCTACCGCCGACCGCGGCTGACCTCAGGCCGGCGGCAGCTGCAGGGCCCGCAGGTAGGCCCGGCGACAATCCGGCACCACAAGGCCGCGCGGCGCGAAAACGTTGCGGGTCAGGAAATGCCCTGTCAGCCGAAATCCGGCCGCGAGATCGGCAGGCGTCGCGGGGATCAGCGCCTCGGCCAGCATGAACCCCGGCAGCGGCAGGATGCGGTCGCGATAAGGCATGCCGGCGACCCGGCTCACGGCGCGGCCGGTCTTCGGCGACACGAAGGCGAGATCCTCCGCCGTCCCGGTGAGGGCGCAGCGCGCAAGGTCGAGGCCGAAGCCGAGCTCCCCCAACAGCGCCAGCTCGAAGCGCGCCAGGGCGGCCGGCGTGCTGTCGCGTTCCCCGCTGGCGTCGCGTTCTGCGAAACTGTCCAGCAGCGCCGTCACGACGGCATGCAGCACGGGCTGGGGCTCGCGCTCGGGCAGCAGCCGTGCCAGGGCGCAGATCAGGTTGGTGCCGTGCAGCGCCAGCGCGCTTTCCATGATGCGGGCCGCCCGCAACTCCAGCCCTTCCACCACCAGGGTGCCGAGCTGATCCTCCTGCCGCGCTTTCCAGCTGGCCCGCACGTCGTTGCCGGGCTGCAGCACCGGGCGTTGCCGGCGCGATCGGCCGCCATGCACGAAGCCACTATGACGGCCATGCCGGCGGGTCAGCAATTCAACCACGACGCCGGTCTCGCCATGCAGGCGCAGGCCGATCACGACACCGTCATCAACCCATTCCACCGCAGCCCACCCCCCGTTGCAACCTGCGGCCCGACCACCGCATTAGCCGTGAGAACACCGTGAGCTTGGCCGTGGGGCACGTCCGGGCACAATACCGAAGCGAGGTCCCATGCTGATCGACAGGCGTTGCCTTCTGGGCGGAGTGGCTTCCATGGCGGCCGCCAGCGCCCTGCCCGGAGGAGCCCGGGCGGCGCAATCCGACGACGAGGCCTGGGCGGCCGCGGACGCGCGCTACTTTACCGGCAGTGTCGCCGACCATGGCTTCAAGTTCCGCCGCACCAACCTCGACGCGATCGACGACACATGGCGGCGTCAGTTGGTGCAGTACAGCCACCAGCAGCGGCCGGGCACCATCATCGTCGATTCCAAGAACCATTTCCTTTACGTGGCCTATGAGAACAACGTGGCGCTGCGCTATGGGGTGGGTGTCGGGGTCGAAGGCTTCAAGTGGTACGGCACCGCCCAGGTGGCCCGCAAGCAGATCTGGCCGGGCTGGACGCCGCCGCCCGAAATGCTGAAGCGCCGTCCCGACCTGCCGCACCACATGGCCGGCGGCCCCGACAATCCTCTGGGTCCGAGGGCCATGTACCTTTACCGTAACGGGCAGGACCTCGGCTATCGCCTGCATGGCACGCTGGAGCCCTGGACGATCGGACAGGATGCGTCGAGCGGCTGCGTGCGGCTGTTGCCCGAGGACGTGGTCGACCTTTACCAGCGCACCCCGATCGGCACCAAGGTGGTGGTTCTCGAACGTCTCGCCTGAGACGGACGTTCGCGCAGGCCAGCTGCGGGAGGCCGGCCCGCGCCGTTGTCAGGACAGGCCGGCGCGGCGCCCGAAGCCGCCGCTCTGCACGGCATTGAAGGGGCGCGACCGGAAGGCGCCGAGCTCCTGCTTGATGTTCAGCGTAGTGCGGAAGCGCAGGCCGATCTCCGCCCCGCGCCGCCACACGATGCGGCTCGGCACCGCCTCGGCGAACAGCGCCGTGGTGAGCACGCACTGGCTGGCCAGGAAGGCCCCCGAGGCAAGGCGGATGCGAGCGCCCGTGGCCGAAACGTCCAGCACCACGCCACCGACGGCAGTCTGGCCGCTCTCGATCGTGGCCGGCACCGAAACGGGATGGCGGGTTGTTTGACGGTTGTTCTGCATGGTGGGATCAGGCCTCTCGTCGGTGACGATATCCTGGTGGGATGAAGCAAAGCTTCGCCCTTCCCCTCACATCTGATGCAAATGCCTGATGTGGACCGGTTGCCCACACGTCTTCGATCGTGCCGTCTCGTGCTTCGGACCGAACCGGCACGCGCCACATCGCCCGCCGGCCATGGGGCCGAGCGACGTGGAGCTCATCGTGCTCAGGTCGTTTCAGCGGTCGCGTGGAAACTCGAGGCCAATCTCCCGATAGCGCTCCGGGTCATCGACCCAGTTCTCTCGCACCTTGACGAACAGAAACAGGTGAACGGTGGTTTCGGCCGCCTCCGCAATGTCGCGCCGGGCTGCCGAGCCGATCGCCTTGACGGTCTTGCCGCCCTCTCCCAGCACGATCTTCTTGTGGCCGTCGCGGGTCACGTAGATGGTCTGTTCGATCCGCACCGTGCCGTCGGGCAGGTCCTTCCATTGCTCCGTCTCGACGGTGGTCTGGTAGGGCAGCTCATCGTGCAGCCGCTCGAACATCTTTTCGCGGGTGATCTCGGCCGCAAAGGCCCGGAGCGGCGCATCAGTGACCTGATCCTCGGGGTAGAGCCAGGGCCCGGGCGGCATCAAGGCCGCAAAAGCCTCGCGCAGCCGATCGAGGCCATGCTTCCGCAGCGCCGAGATCATAAAGGTCTGGTCGAAGCCCAGCGCCTCGTTGAGGCGTTGCGACAAGCCCAGCAGCACCTCGACCTCGACGGTGTCGATCTTGTTGAGGATCAGCAGCTTCGGGCCCCTCAGCCCCTTCAGCCGCTCCAGGATGGCCTCGACCTCCTCGTTGATGCCCTTGCGGGCATCCACCAGCAGCGCCACGGCATCCGCATCCCCGGCCCCGCTCCAGGCCGCCGTCACCATGGCACGGTCGAGCCGGCGCTTCGGCGCGAAGATGCCGGGCGTATCGACGAAGATGATCTGCGCCGCGCCTTCCATGGTGATGCCGCGCACCAGGGCGCGGGTCGTCTGCACCTTGCGGGACACGATCGTCACCTTCGAGCCGACGAGCGCGTTCAGCAGCGTCGACTTCCCTGCGTTGGGGGCGCCGATCAGCGCCACGATACCGCAATGGGAAATGGGGTCGTCGGTCATCGCTCGGCCTTGGCGGCGACGGGCGCAAGCAGGCCCTCGCGTTGGAGGAAGGTTTGCGCCGCCACCTGCTCGGCAACGCGCTTCGAGGTGCCGGACCCGGACGCCGGCGCGCAGCCGTCAACCGTGACGCTCAAGGTGAACACGGGAGCATGGGCCGGCCCGGTGCGGCCGGTTTCGCGATACAGCGGCGTCGGCCGGCCACGCCCCTGCGCCCATTCCTGCAGGGCGGTCTTCGGGTCCTGCAGGGGACGGCTCGGCTGACGCATGCGCTCGGTCCAGGCGGCCCGCACGATGGCAGCGGCCCGCTCGAAGCCGGCCTCGATGAACACGGCGCCGATCAACGCCTCGCAGATGTCCGACAAGATCGCGGGCTTCTCGCGCCCACCGGCCCCGGCCTCGTTGTCGCCGAGGAACACGGCCTGGCCGACCTGCCATTCGCGCGCGATCTCGGCGCATGTCTCGCGCCGCACCAGAGCCGCGAGACGCCGCGACATCTCGCCTTCCTCGGCATTGGGGAAGGCCTCGTACAGCATGGCCGATACCACCAGCCCGAGGACCCGGTCGCCGAGGAATTCGAGCCGCTGGTAACTGCCGATCCGGGCGCGGTCGGCCGGCAGGGCGCTGATGTGGGTCAGCGCATGCGCCAACAGCCCGCGATCCGCGAAGGTGTGGCCGAGATGCGCCTCGACGACCGCCAGCGCCGCGGTGCGGCTCATCGGACCGGCTTGAAGATGCGATCCCAGCGGATTTCGGAGGGCCACTTCCAGAACTGCCAGACAGGCGTGTCTTCATCGATCGAGAAGAATATGATCTCGGCGCGCCCGATGAAGTTCTCGAGCGGCACATAGCCGACGCCGCCCTGCTCGGGCGACACGCGCGAGTCGGTCGAATTATCGCGGTTGTCGCCCATCATGAAATATTCGCCGGGCGGCACCTCGTAGACGGGGGTGTTGGAATAAAAGCCGTTGTCGCCGTCGCGCTGGATGATGAGGTGGCTCACGCCGCCCGGCAGCGTTTCGGTGTAGGTCGGCACCTTCACGTCATGGTCGAACTGGTCCTTCGTCTCGACCGGCGTGGTCGCCTCGCGCTGCACCTCGACGCCGTTTATGTAGAGCCGCGCATCCTTCAGCTGGATCTTGTCGCCCGGCAGGCCGATGACGCGCTTGATGTAATCGGTCTGTCCGTCGCGCGGCAGCTTGAACACCGCCACGTCGCCCCGCTTGGGCGAAGACGACAACAGACGACCGGAGAACAGATCCGGGCTCAACGGAAAGGAGAAGTGCGAATAACCATAGGAATATTTCGAAACAAACAGGTAATCGCCGATCAACAGCGTCGGAATGAGCGATCCCGACGGAATGTTGAAGGGCTGGAACAGGAAGGTGCGGACCACAAGCGCGATCACAAGCGCCTGCACCACCACCTTGACCGTCTCCCAAACACCGCCCTCGTCCTTCCTGACGCGTCGGTCGATGCTTTGGCCTTTCAGCCGTACCGGGTCTGCCATCCGTTCAACTTTCGTCTCAAGCCGGCGCGTGGCGCCGTTCGCGCGGGGCTGGGCCCGGCTTTGGCCGGATATAGCTGGACCTTGCAGCCACGCCAAGTTGCAGGCCGCTCACCCGTGCCGACGGATCGGCCCGCGCGGTCGCGACCTCGCGGATGCGGCGGCACTGTTAAACGCGGCGCGGTCGTGCCTCGATCATCACATAGGCCGAAGCCAGCGGATGCTCATCCGTGATGGTGACGTGAATATGGGCCTCATGGCCAGCCGGCAGCAGCGCCGCCAGCCGCAGGGCTGCCCCATTGGTCAGCGCCATGGTGGGCTGGCCGCTCGGCAGGTTCACGACACCCATGTCACGCCAGAAGACACCCTGGCTCAGCCCGGTGCCGAGCGCCTTGGCGCAGGCCTCCTTGGCGGCAAAGCGCTTGGCATAGGAGGCGGCCCGCTGCTGCCGCCGGTCCGACTTTTCGCGCTCGACCGGCGTGAAGCAGCGCTCCACGAAGCGGTCGCCATAGCGTTCCAGTGTTTCGGCGACGCGGCGGATGTCGCAAAGATCGTGGCCGAGGCCGATGATCATGCCGGAGCACCGCCGAGACTGCGGCTGCCGGGCTTGACGGCCGGGATCGCGGCGAGCTCCGGCGGCAGGGCATCGGCCGGATAGTTCGGAATATCGAGCGTCGCGAGCGCCACGCGGTCCACGCCGATGTCGGCCCGGCCACCCGACCGATCGATCAGGCAGGCGGCCCCGACCAGGCGGCCGCCCTCGTGGCGGATGGCCTCAAGGCATTCGCGCGACGACAGCCCCGTGGTGATGACGTCCTCGACCATCACCACCCGGGCGTCGGCTGGGATCTTGAACATGCGGCGCAGCGCGAAGACGCCGTTCTCGCGCTCCACGAACATGCTGCGCGCCCCGAGTTGCCGCGCCGTCTCATAGCCCGGCACGATGGCGCCGACCGCCGGCGACACCACAACATCGACAGGGCCGAAGCGAGCCACGATCTTGGCCGCCAGGGCGGCGCACAGGCGTTCGGTGCGCACCGGGTCCTGGAACACCGCCATCTTCTGCAGGAACACGGAGCTGCGCAGCCCGGACGACAGGATGAAATGACCTTCGAGCAGCGCTCCCGCTGCCCGGAACTCGTCCAAAACCTCGTCTTGCGTCATCTCATCCTCGTTTTGGCCGGCGTCAATCTGGCTGGGCGACCTGGTTTCACGCCGCCCGGGCGCCGCTCAGCCGTTGACGCGCTCGACCCCCGACACGGTCGAGAGCGCGCGCAACTGGCTCAAGATGGCGTTCAGCTGCTTCAGATCCCACACCCCGAGATCGATGACCAGATCGCGGAAATCGCGGGACCGCGAGGTCATGCGGATATCCTCGATGTTGCCGCCGAGATCGCCGATCGCGGTCGCGACCGCCGCAAGCGAGCCGGGCTCGTTGACGGCCTGCACGGCGATCTGGGCCGGAAACAATTCCTTGCGGTCGGCATCGATGTCCCAGCGCACGTCGAGCCAGCGCTCCGGCTGTTCGTCAAAGGCCGTCAGGGCCGGCGACTGGATCGGATAGATGGTGATGCCCTCACCGGGCGCCAGGATGCCGATGATCCGATCGCCCGGCACGGCGCCACCGTTCGGCGCGAAGCGCACCGGCAGGCTGCCGCCGAGGCCGCGGATCGGAATGGTGGAGGTCGGGCCCGTGCCTTCCGGCACCTTGAATTGCAGGTTCTCGGCCTGACGAAGGCCGAACCAGCCGCCATCCGCCTTGTCGGGTGAGGCGCCGGCGCGGCGCTCGTCGGTGAAGTCCGGATAAACGGCCTTGACGACGTCGCCCGAAAACATTTCACCGCGGCCGACGGCCGCCATCACGTCGTCCACCGCCAAACGGGCGAGGCGCGGCAGAGCGGCCTTCAGCTTGTCGTCGCCAAACGGCTTGCCGGCCCGCTCAAAGGCCCGCACCACGATCTGCCGCCCGAGGCCGGCATATTGGGACCGCACGGCGTTGCGCGTGGCACGGCGAATGGAGGCCCGCGCCTTGCCGGTCATCACCAGGTTCTCCCAGGCGGCGGGCGGCACCTGGCCCTCGGCGCGGGCGATCTCCACCTCGTCGCCGTTCTTCAGCCGCGACACCAGCGGCACCGCGAGGCCGTTCACCTTGGCGCCCACCGCCGTGTTGCCGAGATTGGTGTGCACCGCATAAGCGAAGTCGATCGGCGTGGCGCCCTGCGGCAGGGCAATCAGCCGGCCCTTGGGGGTGAAGCAGAACACCTGGTCATGGAACAGCTCGAGCTTGGTGTGCTCGAGGAACTCTTCCGGGCTCTCGTTTTCGGCCAGCATGGCGACGGTCCGGCGCAGCCAGCGATAGGCGTGGCTTTCGGACGCCACCTCGTCCATGTCGAGCGTCCGGCCATCCTTGTAGAGCGCATGGGCCGCAATGCCGTTCTCGGCGACGCTATGCATGGTGCGGGTGCGGATCTGCAATTCCACCCGCTGCTTACCCGGCCCCACCACGGTGGTGTGGATCGATCGGTAATCGTTGGGCTTCGGGGTGGAAACGTAATCCTTGAAGCGGCCCGGCACGGTCGGCCATTCGGTGTGGATCATGCCGAGCACGCGATAACAATCGGCCGTGGTCTCGACAATCACCCGGAACGCGAAGATGTCGGACAATTGCTCGAAGGCGAGCGACTTCTGCTCCATCTTGCGCCAGATCGAATAAGCCTGCTTTTCGCGGCCTTTCACATCGGCCGTGAGGCCGGCCTCGCCGAGGCGCGCCTGCAGTTCCGCCTCGATGGTGCTGATCAGCGGGCCGAGCCGCTCCCGCATGGCATGCAGGCGGTTGAGGATGGCGGTGCGGGCGTCCGGCATCAGATAGCCGAAGGCGAGGTCTTCGAGCTCCTCGCGCATGCCATGCATGCCCATGCGACCGGCCAACGGCGCATAAATATCGAGCGTTTCCTCGGCGATGCGCTCGCCCTTGTTGAAGGGCATGAACTTCAGCGTGCGCATGTTGTGCAGGCGGTCGGCCAACTTGACCAGCAACACCCTGACGTCGTCCGCAATGGCCAACAGCAGCTTGCGGAAATTCTCGGCCTGCTTGGCCCGCTTCGACACGAGGTCGAGCTTCTTGATCTTGGTCAGCCCGTCGACCAGAGCTCCGATATCGGCGCCGAACAGGCGATCGATATCCTCGCGAGTGGAGGCCGTGTCCTCGATCGTGTCATGCAGCACGGCCGCCACGATGGTGGCATCGTCGAGCTTGAGGTCGGTCAGGATGGCCGCGACCGCCAGCGGATGGGTGAAGAACGGGTCGCCGGATGCCCGTTTCTGCTGCCCATGCGCCTGCATGGCATACACATAGGCACGGTTGAGAAGGTCTTCGTCGGCCTGCGGATTGTAGCTCCGCACCCGGTCAACCAATTCGTATTGCCGCATGATCTTCAACGGCGGCGCCACGGGCCGTGATGGTGCCTCAGCCAAGGTCATGCGGGCATCATCGGGAGCGGTGGGTTCGGCGGCAAGCTGCGCCGAACCCACGCTCGGCGTTTTCGTGCTTGTGTGGCCTCACTCGCCTTCTTCGTCGGTCGCGGCCGGCGGCACCAGCCCTTCCAGGCCGCGCAACAGGTCTTCCTCCGTCATGCGGTCGAACTGCACGTCGCCGGCAGCATCGCTCGGGGCACCGAAGCCAGCGGCATGCAGCGGCGGCGTCGGATCGGCCTCGGGCTCGTCCACCTCGACATGCTTCTGCAGCGAGTGGATCAGGTCCTCGCGCATGTCGTCCGGGGTCAGCTTGCTGTCAGCGATCTCCCGCAGGGCGACGACCGGGTTCTTGTCGTTGTCCCGGTCGACCGTCATCGGGGCGCCGGACGACAGCATGCGCGCCCTGTGGCTTGCCAGCAGGATTAACTCGAAGCGGCTTTCGACCTTATCGACGCAATCTTCAACGGTGACGCGGGCCATGGCAACAGGCTCCCCAAAACGCGTGGTTCTATGGATTTCAAGCACGGGTAGCACTTGTGAGTCGCTTTCCGCAACCGCTGCGGCAATACGAATCACGCAGGCTTTCACGGAATGTGGGAAGTTTTCCCAAATTTAGGTTGTCGCATGCGAGGCATGCCTTAAGGTGGGTTTCGGTTCATCCGGTGGGACCCATCTCTTGACATCAGGTCAAGGACACGCTTCAGCCTTTCGAAAGTACTCACCCCTAGTATGCATTTTGTGCATTGCGGGATTGCCTTTCGCTTGTTGTATCCGGAGCGGCGCATGGCCTGTGCGACCCCTGACGCAACGGTGGGTCGGCATCATCAATCGGTTTGGCTGACATCCCTGGCGCTGCCCCGGCCAGGCGACTTGTAGATTTAGGCATAAACGAAATGTCCGACAAAGAACGCATTGCATTGTTTATCGATGGTGCAAACCTCTACGCGACGGCAAAGTCGGTCGGCTTTGATATCGACTATCGCAAGCTCCTCAAGGAATACCAGAGCAGAGGCCGCCTTATCCGCGCCTTCTACTATACCGCCCTGGTGGAGGATCAGGAATACTCCTCCATCCGCCCCTTGATCGACTGGCTCGACTACAACGGCTTCGCGGTCGTCACCAAGCCGGCCAAGGAATTCATCGACGCCCTCGGTCGCCGCAAGATCAAGGGCAACATGGACATCGAACTGGCCATCGACGCCATGGAAATGGCCGACAAGATCGACCACATGATCCTGTTCTCCGGCGACGGCGACTTCCGCTCGCTGGTCGAGGCGGTGCAGCGCAAGGGCGTTCGGGTGTCCGTGGTCTCGACCATCACGACCCAGCCCCCGATGGTGGCCGACGAACTGCGCCGCCAGGCGGATGAGTTCGTCGACCTGGCCCACCTGATCGCCAAAATCGGCCGTGACGGCGAGCGGCCGGAGCCGCGTCCCCGCACGATCGAGCGCCGCAGCCTTCACACGACCCAAGCCGCGACACCGGCCGCGGGGACCGACGACTACACGAACTGATCCCGATGACGGCCACCGCCGCCGAGCCGGATCGCGATTGCCCGCTTTGCCCGCGGTTGTCGGCGTTCCGCGCCGGGCAGCGGGAGGCCCATCCCACCTGGCATAATGCACCCGTGCCGAGTTTCGGCGCGGACGCGCGCCTGCTGATCGTGGGATTGGCCCCGGGGCTGCAGGGCGCCAACCGGACCGGCCGCTGCTTCACGGGAGACTGGGCCGGGGACCTGCTCTACGAAACACTCGACGCCTTCGGGTTCTCGCAAGGCCATTATGCCGAAGACCCCGACGACGGGCTCACCCTGGTGGACACCGTCATCACCAATGCGGTGCGGTGCGTGCCACCCGCCAACAAGCCGACCGGCCCCGAAATCGCCACCTGCCGCCCCTTCCTGATCGGCACGATGGGGCAACAGCCGCGCTTGACCGTGCTGGTGGCGCTCGGCCGCATCGCGCATGAATCGGTGCTGCGGGCGCTCGGTCAGCGGCTCGCGGCCTACCCGTTCGGGCATGGGCGTGAACATGCCGTCAGCCGGATCGACGGCCACGCCCTGACGATGATCGACAGCTATCATTGCTCCCGATACAACACCAACACCGGCGTGCTGACGCCGCCGATGTTCAGGGCCGTCTTCGCGCGCGCCCGCGCGATCCTGGATGGTTCAGCCCCGGTCGCGCAGCAGGCGTGACTTTTCGCGGTTCCAGTCGCGCAATTTCTCGGTTTCGCGCTTGTCGTGCAGCTTCTTGCCCCGCGCCATCGCGACCTCGATCTTGGCGAAGCCGCGATCATTGAAATAAATCCGCAGCGGCACGATCGTCATGCCTTCGCGCTCGATCCCCTGCGCCATCTTGGCGATCTCGCGCGCCTTCAGCAGCAGCTTGCGGGGGCGCTTCGGCTCGTGGTTGAAGCGGTTGCCCTGCGCAAATTCCGGAATCGTGGCGTTGATCAGGAAGATCTCGCCCTTCTCGGCCGAGGCATAACTTTCCGCGATGGTGGCCTTGCCGGTGCGAAGCGACTTCACCTCCGTGCCGGTCAGCATCAGGCCGGCCTCGAAGACCTCGCCGATCTCGTAATGGTAGCGGGCGCGGCGGTTGTCCGCCACGACCTTGCGCTTCTGCTCGACTGCTGCCACCTCGGCCTCACCTCATCAGCGGTCGAGGAGCCCGGCATGGCGCAGCGCCACGCGGATCGCCTCCTGCGTCGGACCGCTTACCGGCACCATGGGCAGACGCACCTCCGCCGTCATGCGACCGAGAACCGAGAGCGCATATTTGGGGCCGGTCGGGTTGGGTTCAAGGAACAACGTGCCGTGCAGCGGCACCAGCCGGTCCTGCAGCTCCAGCGCCGTGGCGTAGTCGCCCTTCAGGCAAGCCTCCTGCAGGGCGGCGCAGAGCTTCGGCGCCACGTTGGAGGTTACCGAGATGCAGCCGTGCGATCCGGCCGCCATGGCGGCGAGAGCCGTCATGTCCTCGCCCGACAGCTGGATGAAGTCCGGGCCGAGCGTCGCACGCTGGGTCGACACGCGGGCCACATTGCCGGTCGCGTCCTTCACGCCGACGATGTTCTTCAGCGCATAAAGCCGCGCCATCGTGTCGATCGTCATATCCACCACCGAGCGCGGCGGGATGTTGTAGATGATGATCGGAATGCCGACCGCGTCGTTGACGGCCTTGAAGTGCTGGAACAGCCCCTCCTGGCTCGGCTTGTTGTAATAGGGCGTCACCACCAGCACCGCGTCGGCGCCGCTTTTTTCGGCATGGCGGGCGAGGTCGACCGCCTCGTGGGTGTTGTTGGAGCCGGCGCCCGCGATCACCGGCACGCGACCGGCCGCCTCGGCGATGCAGATCTCGACCACCCGCTTGTGCTCGGTGTGTGACAAGGTCGGGCTTTCGCCCGTGGTGCCGGTCGGCACCAGGCCATGCGTGCCCTGCTCGATCTGCCAGGCCACATGGCCCCGGAAGGCATCCTCGTCCACGACGCCGTTCTTGAACGGCGTCACGAGGGCTGTGATCGAACCCCGGAAGGTGGCAGTCGACATCAGTGATCCAGCTCCGATCGCTTCGGAGCCCGCCCGGCAAGGGCGCCGTATCGCCGCCGCATTGCCGTGGCTTCTCGCCCGAAGTGCGTGGTCTAGCCTCTGCCGGACGACCTGAAAAGGGCCAAAGGTCGCATCGAGAGGTGGTTAAGTCTTCGTATACGGGGATGGGGCACTCTCGGGTGACGATCGAGCGACGAGGTTTGTCTTGAAGCTTTCCCCACGCAACATGACGCTGGCCATGACCCTCGGCGTCGCGGGGCTGGCGGGGCTGTCGCTGCCGGCGCGGCACTGGCTCAACGGCAAGCTTCCGCATAGCCGGGTCGCCCACGACCTGAACACGCCCGCGGGCCACGGCGCCACGATCGCGGTGGCGCCGCAGCCGATCGCCCCGGCGCCCACCGCTGGGCCTGACGGGCGCTTCGCCCTTGCCCCCGCGGCCCAGGTGGCGGCGCCATGGGCCAGTGTGGCGCTCGACGGGTTCGTCGCACTGGCGCCGCAGGCAGCCGAGCACGCCGAGGGCTTCGAGCGCGCCAGCCTGGCGGTGCCGCCCCGCGGCGGCGCAAGCGCGGCGCCGGCGGATTTCGCCAGCGCCCACCAGGCGATCGCGCTGTATCGCAAGGGCAATGTCGCGGCCGGCGACGAATTCGCCAAGCCGATCGCCGACCCGCAGTTGCGCACGGCCGTCGAGTGGGTGGCGCTGAAGTTCGATCCCCGCGAGGCCGGCCTCACGCGCCTCAAAGCCTTTGCGGCCAGTCACGCCGATTGGGCCACCCTGCCCTGGATCCGGCGGCGCATCGAGGAAATGTCGGTTTCGACCCTGCACGACCCGAATGCCGTGGTGGATTGGTTCGGCACCGCGAAGCCGACGACGCTGTTCGGCCGCCTGGCGCTGGCGCGCGCCGAGATCGCGCAAGGCGATTTCCTCACGGGCGTGGCGGCTGTGCGGGCCATCTGGCGGGTCGAGGACATCTCGACCAGCGAGGAAGCCGATATTCTGCGCGAGTTCGGCCCCGTGCTGGGATCGGCCGACCACAAGCGCCGGGCCGACCGCCTCCTCTACAAGGAGCAGGTGCAGCCGGCCCTGCGGGCGGCCGCACTGGCCGGACCCGACGTCAAGCTTCTGGCCATGGCCCGCGCGGCCGTCATCGCCCAAGGGGCGCCCGGCCCCATGCAGGCCGCCATCGCGGCCGTTCCCAAAACCCTGGCCGACGACCCCGGCCTCCTGTTCAACCGCATCCAGAAGGCCCGCCGTGCCGGCGACGTCGCGGCCGCCGCGAGCCTGATGGCCAAGGCTCCCACCGATCCGTCCGTGCTGGTCAATGGCGACGAATGGTGGGTGGAGCGTCGCCTCGTGGCCCGCAAGCTGCTCGACAACGGCGACCCCCGTGCCGCCTTCCAGCTTTGCGCCGACCACGCCGCCTCCTCCGACACCTCGACCATCGAGGCCGAATTCCATGCCGGCTGGATCGCGCTGCGGTTCCTCGACGATCCCGCGACCGCAGCCACGCATTTCGCCAAGGCGGCCAATGTCGCCGAAACGCCGATCTCGGCGGCGCGCGCAGCCTATTGGCAGGGCCGCGCCGCCGAACAGGCGGGCGACGCCACGGCAGCCAACCGGTTCTATGCGGCAGCCGCCAACCAATCGATCTCGTTCTACGGGCAGCTGGCCTCGAGCCGCCTCGGCCGCGACACGCTGGCGTTACGCCAGCCCGCCGACGTGGCCGTGGCCGACGACCGCCGCGAAGCGATCCGCGCCGTCGAACACCTGTATGCCCTCGGCGAGCGCGACATCGCGCTGTCGCTCGCGTTCGATGTAGCCCGCAGCGAGCCGCTCGACTCCCAGGTGGCGGCGCTGGCGGCCATCCTGGTCAAGGCCGGCGACGCACGGGGCACGCTTCTGGTCGGCAAATACGCCACCCAGCGCGGCTTGGCGCTCGACGAGAGCGCTTTTCCGACCTTCGGCATCCCGGGCTACCAGCCTTTGACCAACTCGGCCGACCGGGCCGTGGTCTATGCGATTGCGCGCCAGGAAAGCGAATTCGACCAGCGCTCGGCCTCGGCGGCCGGCGCCAAGGGCCTGATGCAGTTGATCGGCTCGACGGCCCGGATGACCGCAACCAAGCTCGGCGTCAGCTACGACGACGCGCGTCTCGTCAACGACGCCGCCTTCAATGCGCAGATCGGCGCCGCCCATCTGGGACAGCTGCTGGCCGAGCAGCGCGGCTCCTATATCCTGACCTTTGCGGCCTATAACGCCGGCTCCGGCCGGGTGAAGGAATGGATCGACGCTTATGGCGACCCGCGCCGGCCGGGCGTCGACCCCGTCGACTGGATCGAGCGCATCCCCTTCACGGAAACCCGCAACTACGTGCAGCGGGTGTTCGAGAACATGCAGGTCTATCGCCGCCTGTTCGGCGAAACCGACAAGCTGACGGCGGAAGCCGACCTGGCGCAGCGCAAGAGCTGATGGGCACCGACCCGGTCAGTCATTTCATTCAGGTCCGCGACGGACTGCGGCTGCACGCCCGCCTGCACGGCGAGCCCGACGATCGGCGGCTGCCCGTCGTGTGCCTGCCGGGATTGTCACGCACCGCGGAGGATTTCGACCGCCTGGCCCGGCACCTCGCGGCGGAAGGGCGGCGCGTGCTGGCGCTCGATTATCGCGGGCGCGGACTGTCGGCCTGGGACCCCGAGCCGCGGAACTACGACCTGCAGGTCGAGTCGAACGACATCGCCGACGTGCTGACGGCGCTCGGGATCACCCGCGCGACCTTTGTCGGCACCTCGCGCGGTGGCCTGCACATCATGCTGCTCGGCGCGCTACGGCCGGCCTTCCTGGCCGCGGCCGTGCTGAACGACATCGGCCCGGTAATCGATCCGGCAGGGCTGACGCGCATCAAGGGCTATATCGGCAAGGCGCCGCCCCTCCCCGACTGGGATGCCACCCTGGCGGCGCTCAAACGCATCGGCGCCGGTCATTTCACCGACCTCGACGAGGCCGAATGGCGGGCCTATGCGGAGCTGACCTTCCAGGAAAAGGACGGCCGCATCGTCGGGCGCTACGACCCCGGGCTGATGGTCAATCTCGCCGCGATGGACCTCGACAAAGTGCCCGAGCTTTGGCCGCAGTTCGACGGCCTCGCGGCCTTGCCGCTGCTCGTGGTCCGCGGCGCCAACTCCGACCTGTTATCGCCCGCTACCGCCGCCATCATGCTGGCACGCCATCCCGGCGCCGCGCTCGTCACCGTGGCGGGCCAGGGCCACGCGCCGCTGCTGCGCGATGCCCCGACGATCGACCGCATCGCCGCCTTCGTGGCCCGCCAGGACGGCCAAGCCGGCCAAGTGGGTTAGGCTTCACCCCAAATCGTCATGACGCGCCGCACTGCCGGCCTCGCCTTCATGCGGGCCAGATGACCCGCCAGGGCCGGAGGCAGCGCGATATCGACCTGCGGCGCCCAACGCTCGACATAAAACAGCGCCGCATCTGCAATGCCCATTGGGTCGCCCTCGGCCCCGGATGCCACCTGCCGGTCGAGGATCTTGAACCCCGCCTCGACCATCTCGCGGCCCTTGGCCTTGGTGCCGGACTGTCCGAGCCCCAACGACTGATGCACCACATCCGGCGGCTCGAAATCGGCCGGCTTGAAGATGCGGCCGAACCCTTGGCCATGCACGGTGCCGACCGCGTATTCCAGGATCTCGAGCGCGCGTGCCTCCCCATCAGGGTCGGACGGCAGCAGCCCTTTGTTCGGGTTGGTACGGGCAAGCCAGAGCGCGATGGCGCTGAATTCCGTCAGCACGGATCCGTCGTCGCGTACGATGATCGGCACCTTGCCCTTGGGGTTGATGGTCGTGAAGGGCGGCTTATGAGTGTCGCCGCCCTCCACGTCGAGCTTCTCGCTCTCGTAGGGCGTGCCGATCTCCTCGAGCAGGACGTGGATGCCGATCGCGCAAGTGTGCGGACCCCAGTAGAACTTCATGGCACGATAAACCCTGCTGTATGGCCTCAGGCCACATGTCCACGGTGAACGCCCATTGGGGACCGTTGGTGCCGGCCCATGGACGTCACCGCGCAAAATCCATTGCGGCCCGCCCCGAACCTCCCTATACAGCCCCCACGTCGGAGTGTAGCGCAGCCCGGTTAGCGCACTAGTCTGGGGGACTAGGGGTCGTAGGTTCGAATCCTATCACTCCGACCATCATCGTCGGTGCCGGCCGACACGATCCATAACCTGTCGTTCATCATGGGGTCCGTTTTGCGGGAGCTCCGCCATGGCTTTACGCGTTGCGGATTGACCCGAACGACGGTGAGGTCATGCGGATTTTTCTGGTGTCAGCTTTGGCGGTCTTGGCCGCCTCGGGGGCTTCGGCCCAGTCCGTGATCGAGCTCGATGGGTCCCATCGGGCGGGATCGTCGGTCGCGCCGCCTTCGGTCGACGACGGCCGTGCCAACGGCATCCGCAAGGCGGCTGGCGCCCCCTCGGTGGGTGACGGGCGTGCCAATGGTGTGGTCAAGCCGGCGGGCGCGCCCTCGGTCGGCGACGGGGTGGCGAACGGCGTCGTGAAATCCACCACCGCCAACCAGTAGGCCCGGAGGCCACCTGATCGAACGGCCGGACGCGCGCCTATTTGGCCTCGAGGCTCGGCTTGTTTTCGCGCACGTCCATGGCGTTGCCACGCCACACGAACTCGTCGGCTCCCCAGCCCACCACGTGCAGCACCGGCAGCGACAGGTCGCGCAGCAACCAGATCAGCGGCGACGTCCAGGTGACGCGCCAGCCCGCCGCCACCGCGAGCTGCACTTCGGCCGCCATCCAGATGGCCGCCACCAACAGGCCGGCCAGCACCCCGCTGTAATCATAGGCCCAGGCCGCATAAGCGGTCGCCAGCACCGGCAGGGCGCAGCCGGTGAGGATCTCGAGCGCGAAGAAGGGTGGAAACGTCTTGCGGCGCAGCCGCGCCCAACGCATCTGCCGGGCCCACACCTCGTTGGCCGTGCGGCGCCCGAGCGGCTGTTCGAACGGCGAATCGACGAGGTGCACGTGCAGCCCATGCTGGCGCACCAGCTTGGTCGACGCCGCATCCTCGGCGATCTCGGCGCCGAGCGCCGCGATGCCGCCATGGGCGTTGAGGAAGTCGCGCCGCCACAACATCGTCTTGCCCTGGGCAAAGCCGAGCCCGAGCGCCTCGCCCACATATTGCCAGCGTGCCTGCAGAGTGTTGAGGAAGCCGCATTCCATCTCGGCCCAGAAATTGCCGGGTTGCGAGCCGATCGGCGTCGAGCACACGAGCCCCGTATCGGGCTTCCAGGCCGCAAGGCAGCGCTGGAGGTAGTCGCGCGGCATCAGCACGTTGGAATCGGCCATCACCACCCAGTCGTGCCGGGCGGCGTTCCACCCCTTGACGCAATTGTTGAGCTTGGGATTGGCGCTGATGCGGTCGTCGCCGAACAGGATCTGGCTCGGAACCGTCGGATAAGCCGCCATCAGGCGATGAACCAGCGGCACCACGGGATCATCCGCATCCGACACGCAGAAGATCACCTCATAGGCCGGGTAATCGAGCTCATAGGCCGAGCGCAGCGTATCTTCGGCGAAATTGTCGACCCCGCAGACCGGTCGGATCAGGCTGATGGCCGGCGCTGCGGCCGGGGGCGGCAGCGGCACGCGGCGTGCCGGACACCGGAACCGGGCAATGAGGGTGCTGCCGAGCTGCACGCCCGTCATCACGAAAGCGAAGATCGCGGCCGCGAGCCCGAAAGTCATTCCATCCCAGTCCTGTGCCATCCGCCAAGCGGTTGCGCCCCGCCGGCGGAGCCGGCCGTTCCTTCGCAGCCTTGGCGGCAACATGCAATCGCCGCCCAACCACGGCCTCGGGGCGGACGTCCGTGAACCTCTCCACACCACGCGCAACCGTCATTGCGAGCGCAGCGAAGCAATCCAGGGACCTCAGCGTAGGGCTGGATTGCTTCGCTGCGCTCGCAATGACGGGAGAGGACCCGCGTCATCGTCATTCTGCTTCGGCGATGCGAGGCTTGCCGCGACCAGCCGCAACGCCCAAGGGCACAGAGCTCGGTCCACACCATGTTCACCGAACATTAACCCTGGCGCACCCGAACCATCCACAGCCCAGCCGAGAACAAAACAAGAATTGCGGGGACAATCGGGATCCTGCTAGAACAAACGCAGAACGTTGATCTGCGGGAGTTCACCCATGCGCTTGCTGCTAAGCCTCGTCGAGGACACCCTGGAACTGGCCATGCTGGGCGCGCTTCTGTGCGCCATCGCCTGCGTGGCGCACGGCTGGCCGGGCCTGTGAAACATGGGGACGGCGTCGCGTCCCGCGGCACCAAGACCTCACCGAAGCCCGACGAAGGGCGTATCGTGCGGCCATGACGCTCGCGCTCAACGATCCCGGCTTCGTGCACCTGCACACCCACACGTCCTTCTCGTTGCGGGAAGGCGCGCTGACGATCGCCAAGCTGACCAAGCTGGCGGCGGCCGACCGCATGCCGGCGCTGGCCATCACGGACACCAACAACCTGTTCGGCGCGCTCGAATTTTCCGAAAAGCTCGCCAAGGAAGGCATTCAGCCCATCGTCGGCCTGCATGTGTCGGTCGATTTCGCCGATGCGGCGGCGCTGGGCGCCCGCAACGATTTCGGCCGCGCGGGCCGGGCGTCGGTGGTGCTGCTGTCGCAGAGCGAGGCCGGCTACACCAACCTGATGCGCCTCGCGAGCCAGGCCTTTCTGGACCCGGAGCCCGGCGAACCGGCCGGCTTGTCGCTCGCGCGGCTGGCGCATGACTCGGCCGGGCTGATCGCGCTGACGGGCGGCCCCACCGGGCCGCTCGACGGTGCGCTCCGGCTCGACCGGGCCGAGGCCGCGGCCGCGCGGCTGGAACGCCTGCTTGCCATTTTCGGCCCGGATCACCTTTACATCGAGCTGCAACGCCATGGCCTCGAGTCCGAGCGCCAGGTCGAGCCGCAACTGATCGACCTCGCCTACCGTCGCGACATCCGCCTCGTGGCCACCAACGAGCCCTTCTTCGCCGGCCTCGGCGACCATGAGGCCCATGACGCGCTGATCTGCATCGCCGAGGGCGCCGCCGTCGGCACGCCCGACCGCCGCCGCCTGACGCCCGAACACCGGTTCAAGCCGCGCGCCGAGATGGTGACCCTGTTCAAGGACCTGCCCGAGGCCACCGCCAACACGGTGGAGATCGCGCGGCGCTGCCATCACCGGCCCCGCACCCGCAAACCGATCCTGCCGCCCTTCACGACGCTCGACGGCACCCCGCTCGACGCCGATCTTTCGTTGCGCCAGCAGGCCGAAGCCGGGCTCGCGGTCCGCATCGAGGCGCACGGCATGGCGCCGGGCTTTACGACCGACGACTATCAGCGGCGGCTCGCCTTCGAGCTCGACGTCATCGTCAAGATGCAGTTCCCCGGTTACTTCCTGATCGTGTCGGACTTCATCAAATGGGCCAAGGGTCAGGACATCCCGGTCGGGCCTGGGCGCGGTTCCGGCGCCGGATCGCTGGTGGCCTATGCGCTGACCATCACCGACCTCGACCCGATGCGCTTTGCGCTGTTGTTCGAGCGCTTCCTCAACCCCGAGCGCGTGTCGATGCCGGATTTCGACATCGACTTCTGCCAGGACCGGCGCGAGGAGGTGATCGCCTATGTGCGGGAGCGCTACGGGCGTGACCGCGTGGCCCAGATCATCACCTTCGGGTCGTTTCTGGCGCGCGGCGTGCTGCGCAACGTCGGCCGCGTGCTGGAGATGAGCTTCGGCCAGGTCGACAAACTCGCCAAGCTGGTGCCGCAGAACCCGGCCAATCCGGTGACGCTGGCACAGGCGATCGAGGGCGAGCCGAAGCTGCGCGAGGCCGCCGACGAGGACCCCAAGGTCCGCAATCTGCTGCAGATCGCCGGCTCGCTCGAGGGGCTGTATTCCAACGCCTCGACCCATGCGGCCGGCATCGTGATCGGCGACCGGCCGCTGCACGAGATCGTGCCGCTCTACCGCGACCCGAAATCCGACATGCCGGCCACCCAGTTCAACATGAAATGGGTCGAGCCGGCAGGCCTGGTGAAGTTCGACTTTCTCGGCCTGAAGACGCTGACGGTGCTGAACGTCTGCATCAAGCTGATCGCCCTCAGGGGCATCGCGCTCGACCTGTCGGCGCTGCCGCTCGACGATGCCAAGACCTATGCGATGCTGGGCCGGGGCGAAACGGTCGGCGTGTTCCAGGTGGAATCCGCCGGCATGCGCAAGGCTCTGGTCGAGATGAAGGCCGACCGGTTCGAGGACATCATCGCACTGGTGGCGCTCTACCGGCCCGGCCCGATGGCCAACATTCCGGTTTATTGCGCCCGCAAGCTTGGCGAGGAGGAGCCGGTCTACATCCACGAGAAGCTCGAGCCGGTGCTCAAGGAGACCTTCGGGGTCATCATCTACCAGGAACAGGTGATGCAGGCCGCCCAGGTGCTGTCGGGCTATTCGCTCGGCGAAGCCGACATGCTGCGTCGCGCCATGGGGAAGAAGATCAAGGCCGAGATGGACGCCCAGCGGGAGCGCTTCGTCGATGGCTGCATCCGGAACGAGATTCCCAAGGCCAAGGCCGACGAAATCTTCGACATGCTGGCCAAATTCGCGGATTACGGCTTCAACAAGAGCCACGCCGCTGCCTATGCGCTGATCTCCTACCAGACGGCCTATCTGAAGGCGAACTTCCCGGTCGAGTTCCTGGCCGCCTCGATGACGCTCGACAAGAACAACACCGACAAGCTGTCGGAATTCCGCAACGAGGCGCAGCGGCTCGGCATCAAGGTGGAGGCGCCGTCGGTCAACCAGTCGGGTGTCGATTTCGAGGTGCCGCTCGGCGGTGCGCCTGCCATCCGTTACGCGCTGTCGGCCCTGAAGGGCGCCGGCGAAGGCCAGATGAAGGCGATCGTCAAGGCGCGTGGCGGCACGCCCTTCGCGGGCCTCGACGATTTCGCCCGGCGGGTCAGCCCGCGCGACGTCAACAAGAAGGCGCTCGAGACCCTGGTGGCGGCCGGCGCCTTCGACACCATTGAGGCCGACCGCGCCAAGGTCTTCGCGGCGACGGAAGCGATGCTGGCCCTCGCCAACCGGACCGCCGACGAGCTGCTGGCCGGCCAGAGCGCGCTGTTCGGCAACGAGGGCGCCAGCGCCCTCAGGCTGCCCAAGGTGGCGCCCTGGTCGCAGGCCGAGCGGCTGCGGCGCGAGTTCGACGCCATCGGGTTCTTCCTGTCGGGTCATCCGTTGGATGAATACAAGGATGTGCTGGTGCGGATGCGGGCGAAGCCCTGGGCCCAGGTGGCGCGCAGCGTCAAGGTGAGCGGCGCCGCCAGCGAGCGCGTCGCCGCCACGGTGCTGGACCGGCAGGAGCGGCGCACCAAATCCGGCAACAAGATCGGCATCGTCGAGATGTCCGACCCGACCGGGCAGTTCGAGGCGATCCTGTTCTCGGAAGCCTTGAACGACTACCGCGACCTGCTCGAGAAGGGCACGGCCGTGCTGGTGACCCTCCAGGCGACCGCCGACGGCGACGAGATCCGGGCCCGCATCCTGACGGTCGAGCGGCTCGACGAGGCGGCGGCTAGGGTGCAGAAGGGCCTGCGCATCCATGTCGGCGACGCCGAGGCGCTGCCCATCATCGCGAAGTCGCTGCAAACGCGCGGCGATCGCGAGATCTCGATCGTGATCGACCTCGCGAACCAGCGCCGCGCCGAAGTGCGGTTGCGCGATCGCTTCCAGGTTTCGGCCGAGGTGACGAGCCAGTTGAAGGCGACGGCCGGCATCCTCGCGGTCGACAGGCTGTGACCGAGGACGAACTCATCGCCACCTTGTTCGCGCCGCTCGCCGGACCGGGCGGCTTGGGACTGAAGGATGATGCGGCCGTCCTCAGTCCGGGCCCGGACGAGGACGTCGTCACCACGGTCGACGCCCTGGTGGCGGGCGTTCACTTCTTCCCCGACGACCCGCCCGAGGCCATCGCCGCCAAGGTGTTGGGGGTCAACCTGTCCGATCTCGCCGCCAAGGCGGCGGCGCCGGCCGGCTTCCTGCTGGCCCTGGCGCTGCCGGCGGGCTCGACCGAGGCCTGGCTCGAGGTTTTCGCGCGGGGGCTCGGCGTTGCGGCGGCCCGGCATGGCTGCCCGCTGCTGGGCGGCGACACGGTGCGGACGCCCGGTCCGCTCACCCTGTCGGTGACGGTCTTCGGCACGGTGCCGCGCGGTCGCATGCTGCCCCGCACCGGGCTGCGGCCGGGCGACGTCCTGTATGTGTCGGGCACGATCGGCGATGCCGCGCTCGGCCTGGCGCTGCGCACCGAAACCATGCCGGGCCTGTCGGCCGCGTTGAACGCCGGCCTGAGTGTCGAGGCGCAGGCGGTGCTCAGCGACCGCTACCTGTATCCCCGCCCTCGCCTCGCGCTCCGGCCTGCCCTACGGGCGCATGCGAGCGCCGGAATGGATGTGTCGGACGGGCTCGTCGGTGATCTGCGCAAGATGTTGGCGGCTTCCGGCGCCGGCGGCGTTATCCGTCTCGGCGCGGTGCCGTTATCGGACGCCGCCAGGAATGCCGTCGCCTGCGATCCGCGCGCCTGGGCGGAGGCCCTGACCGGAGGCGACGATTACGAGCTGCTGGTCGGAGTTCCGCCCGACGCGACGGCGGCCTTCGAGGCCGATGCCGCGCAGGCCGGCGTCGCCGTGACGGCAATCGGCACGGTGGGCGATCTTGTCGATGGCATCGCGTTGCTCGATGCCGCCGGACAACCGGCGCGGTTCGTGCGCGGGTCGTTCCAGCACTTTTGAGGGCTGCCTACTTGCCGGCCGCCGTCACAGTCGCGGCCGCCTTGGCGCCTGCCGCATAAAGGTTCAGCCGCGAATAAAGCCCAAAGGCCGAGCCGTCATCCAGAAATCCGCCGCCCGGGCCGAGCGTGTCGGTCAGGATCGCGTCGGCCTGGTCGGGCGTCAGGTTCGGAAAGGCCGTGGTCAGCAAATACCCGGCCTCCGGCGCCAGCTTGGCGACGTCCGGCCGCGTTGCGGCGGCCTTCGGGTACACCACCGGCAGGCCATAGGTCTGGGTGGCGGCGTAAAATGCTTCGGTGGCGGCGGGGTCACTGAAGCGGCCAGTGTCCTCGCGGGCGCAATCCGCCATCGTCTTGCCGCATGCGGCCTCGAGCGCCTTCGTGACATCGGCCCGCGCGGCCCTGACGGCGGCCTGGAAATCCGCCACGGCGGGGGCGTTCTTGTAGCTGCGGCCGAGATAGGCCGGGTCGTTGGCCAGGAGGTGTGCAAGATCGTAGGTCGCGAGGGTGCGGCCGCCGAGCACGTCCATGGCGTAATGGGCGCCCATCAGGATGCGGTCGTTGCCGTATTCGGCGCCGCGGGCGATCATCGCCGCGTACCGCTCCGGCACCAGCATCGCCAGCACCAGCGAGCCCATATACCCATAGGTGGTGTGGCCGCTCGGGTAGGATGGGCTGTTCTGCAGGTCCGAGATGGGCCCTTTATTATAGACGGTGTTGTCGGCCGGCACGCCGAAATAATCGCGGCTGACGATGGACGCCACGGACGGCTCGGTCTGGAACGGCCGGGAATCGCCGAAGGCATCCGCACCGGGCGTTCCGGCGATCTTGTTATAGGCCTTGCCGAACACGTCCGTGGTGCCGGTGTTGTCTTTGAGGATCTGCAGCGCCTCGTCGGTGACGGCCTTCTTGCCGTCCGTGGTGCCGTTGGCGAAGAAATACTTGCCGGCGTTGGAATCCGTGCCCGTGACCGCATTCGCATAGGCAATCAGATCGGCCACCGCCGGCGACAGGTTCGTAAAGCTGGAGCGGTCGCGGTAATGCGCCCGCGCCACATAGGCTGAGCCGAGCGTGGTGCCGAGCCCGTCGGCCAACTGCGCCAGGTTGCCATCGGTGATGAAGGCGTCCCTTAGGGCCTGCCCCTGCTGCTCCGCAAAAGGCAGAAGCGTCGCCTGCCGGACGGTGCCGGTCTGGATGCCGCCGGTGACGATGTAATTGGCCCCGAGGGCCGCCTTGCCGTCGTAGCTGTTGAGCAGCACCGACACCGACGCGAGCCCCTTCAGGACCGGCAGGCTGTAGCCTTGCGCGGTGTGCGGGGTGGCCGCGATGAAGGGCGTCTGCGAGCCCGTGACGGGTGGGGCCGGTGGCGGCTCGGCCGGCGTCATCTGGGCGTTGGCCGCGAGCGGCGCGGCGATCAGGAGAGCGGCCAAGCTCGTTGCCGTCGTCATACGCATGCGGGGGTCCTCATCAAGGCCGGGGTTGACGCAGCCATAAAGAGGGCGCGCGACCGGTCTGTGACAGGGGCCCCCACTGAGTAATCGTCCCGACGGGCCGGCTTCCAGCCGACCCGTGGGTCAGATTTCCAAGTCCGCCGCGAGGCTCAGCCCCAGCGGTGATACCCATAGGGGCTGTGCCAGCCATAGCCATGATGCCAGGCGCGATGCCAACCGTAGCCATAGCCCTGCGGGCGATGCCATCCATAGCCGGCACCGTTGGGTCGGCAGGCGCCGTAATAACCACGGTGGCCGAACGGCCCGCAGCCGCCCTGGGCCTGAGCCGGCGCCGCGGCCGCGAGCGTCAGCGCCGAAACCGCGAGACCGGCCAGAAGAAGCTTTTGCATGCAACACCTCCTACTTCGATGGGAAGACGATGGGCGCTTTGAACTGAACGCCCCTTGAACGGCGCCGTTCATCGCGGTTCATCGACCGCCCAGCCGGGCGGCCACCAAGCCCGGATCCAGGGCGCCGCACCGCCTCCCTGACGCCTGCGGAACACCGCGTTCCGCCAGCAGGAACATGCGTTGCGCACCCAAAGCCTTTCTGCCACCCTCGGGTTGCGGGATCACAAAACCCGAACGAAGGAACACGGTCTCGCGCGAGGAAACCTCCAACCAGGCGAGACGAAAGCGTGTCCTTATCCTTCATCATCCTGGCCGGCCTGTTGGCCTTGGCCTATGGCGGCGTCACGGTCCGGCAGGTGCTGGCCGCGGACGCCGGCACGCCGCGCATGCAGGAGATCGCCGCCGCCATTGCGGAAGGCGCCCAGGCCTATCTGCGCCGGCAATATCTGACGATCGCCGTCGTCGGAGTCGCGATCTTCGTCATCCTGGGCCTGTTGCTGTCGTGGCCTGTGGCGGCGGGATTTGCGATCGGGGCCGTGCTGTCGGGCGCGGCCGGCTTCATCGGCATGAACGTGTCGGTGCGAGCGAACGTCCGCACCGCCCAGGCGGCCACGCGGTCGCTCGCGGGCGGGCTCGACATCGCCTTCAAGGCAGGCGCCGTCACGGGCATGCTGGTGGCCGGTCTGGCGCTGCTCGGCGTCGCCGGCACCTATGCGGTCCTGACCGGCCCCATGGGGCTGCCGGGCGATAGCCGCGCGGTGATCGACGCCCTCGTGGCGCTCGGCTTCGGCGCCTCGCTGATCTCCATCTTTGCCCGCCTCGGCGGCGGCATCTTCACCAAGGGTGCCGATGTCGGTGCCGACCTCGTCGGCAAGGTCGAGGCCGGCATCCCGGAAGACGACCCGCGCAACCCCGCCACCATCGCGGACAATGTGGGCGACAATGTCGGCGATTGCGCCGGCATGGCGGCCGACCTGTTCGAAACCTATGCGGTCACGGTCGTGGCCACCATGGTGCTGGCCTCGATCTTCTTCGCCGGCTCGGCAGTTCTGGGCTCGGTGCTGCTCTACCCGCTGGCCATCTGCGCCACCTGCATCGTCACCTCGATCGTCGGCACCTATTTCGTGCGTCTCGGGCCGAACGGCTCGATCATGGGGGCGCTCTACAAGGGGCTGATCGCAACCGGCGGCCTGTCGGTGCTCGGCCTCGCGATCGCGACCCATTTCATGGTCGGCTGGGGCAGCATCGGCGTCGTCGGCGGCCGCACCATCACAGGCCTCGCTCTGTTCTGGTGCGGTATCGCGGGCCTCGTGGTCACCGGCCTCATCGTGGTCATCACCGAATATTACACCGGCACCGGCAAGCGGCCGGTGGTGTCGATCGCCCAGGCGTCCGTGGCGGGCCACGGCACCAATGTGATCCAGGGCCTCGCGGTGTCGCTGGAATCGACTGCGCTACCGGCGCTCGTCATCGTCGGCGGCATCATCGGCACTTACCAACTGGCGGGGCTGTTCGGCACCGCGATCGCGGTCACCACCATGCTGGGCCTCGCCGGGATGATCGTGGCGCTCGACGCCTTCGGGCCGGTCACCGACAATGCCGGCGGCATCGCCGAAATGTCGGGGCTGCCCAAGGAGGTCCGCCATGCCACCGACGCGCTCGACGCCGTCGGCAACACCACCAAGGCCGTCACCAAGGGCTATGCGATCGGCTCGGCCGGGCTCGGCGCCCTGGTGCTGTTCGCGGCCTATTCGAACGACCTCGGCTACTTCACCAGCCATGCCGAGGCCCTGCCGTATTTCCGCGACGTCGGCCCGGTCACCTTCGACCTGTCGAACCCTTATGTGGTGGCGGGCCTCATCTTCGGCGGACTGATCCCCTACCTGTTCAGCGGCATCGCCATGACGGCGGTGGGTCGGGCCGCGGGCGCCGTGGTGATCGAGGTGCGGCGGCAGTTCAAGGAAAAGCCCGGCATCATGTCCGGAACCGAGCGGCCGGACTACAGCCGCGCCGTCGACATGCTGACCAGGGCCGCCATCCGCGAGATGATCGTGCCCTCGCTGCTGCCGGTTCTGGCGCCCTTCGTGGTGTATTTCGGCGTGCTGTTCTTGTCGGGCTCGAAAGCGAGCGGTTTTGCGGCGCTCGGCGCCTCGCTTCTCGGCGTCATCGTCAACGGTCTGTTCGTGGCCATCTCGATGACCTCGGGCGGCGGCGCCTGGGACAATGCCAAGAAGTCGTTCGAGGATGGCTTCGTCGATCGCGACGGCGTGTGCCACCTGAAGGGTTCCGAGGCTCACAAGGCCTCTGTCACGGGCGACACCGTCGGCGACCCCTACAAGGACACCGCCGGCCCGGCCGTCAACCCGGCCATCAAGATCACCAACATCGTGGCGCTGTTGTTATTGGCGATCCTGGCCCATTGAGCGGCGCCACGATCGCCTGATCGCCTCACCCGCGTTGCCGGAAGCGACGCGGGTGATCCGACGTTACGAGCTGAAGCGCAGCAGCGAGCGGAACAGGTTCTTCAGGAAGCCCTGCTCGGCGCCGCCGGTCGGCGTCGTGCGGCTGACGAAGTCGATCACCTTGCCGTCTTCAAGGCCGTAATTGGCGACGCGCGTCACCTTCTTGGTCTTGTCGAAATACACCGCCACGATGTGCTGGTCGGTGACTTGCGGCGGCGAGAAAGCGAGCGGGCGATCGACCTTCTGGCTGATGTAATACCAGGCATCGCCACCGACCGTCGACGTGGTCGACGGCGTCCCGAGATTGGTCAACACCGTTTGGGCCGGGGTGCCGGGCTTGATCTGCCCAAGCTCGTAGGCATCCATCACGTAGCCGCGCTGGACCTCGCCATCGTAAGCGAGGCAGCCGCCGAGGCTTGCCGCAAGACCCGCCACCGCCACAAGGCGGCCCACCCGACCCATTGCCATCGTCGACCGTACCCCAGGTGGATCCAAACGCTTCGGCAGGCTCCTGCCGGTCCGGTGCCGATTTTTCTTGCATCCGGGCGGGGCGATGCCTAACCCCAGGATGGTGGAAAATCAAGCTTGCGCCGAGCCAACCCTGCGGTTCGCCCGACGCGGACCCTTCATGCGCCTTCCGTTCGCACGCTCCCGCCCGATCCGGGCCGCATCGGCCGCTGAGCCCTTGCATGACGCGCTGGTGGCGCAGATCCGCCAGCCGGTCTTCTACACCGATTTCGGTGTCCCCGACACCTTCGAGGGGCGCTTCGACCTCCTGGTGCTGCATGCGGCGCTGGCGCTGCGGCGGCTTCGGGATCTCGGCGACGACGGACGCGACCTCGCGCAGCGGACGGTCGACCTGATGTTTGCCCGGTTCGAGATCGCCCTTCGCGAGTCGGGCGTCAGCGACATCGGCATTCCCAAGCGCATGACGCGACTGGCCGAGGCCTTCAAGGGCCGCGCCGCCGCCTATGACGCCGCCCTGGCGGGCCATCGCCCCGAGGCGCTGGCCGAGGCCGTGAACCGCAATGTGCTGGGCGGCGCCGGGGATGGCCGTCCCCTCGCGGCCTATGCGGCCACGCTGGCGGCCGCTTTCGAGGGCGGCACGCTCGAAGACTTCCAGCAGGGCCGCCCGGCCTTCACCGCTCCCGATCGCTTCGCGAGGCCAGCATGACCCCGCCCGCCCCGTTGTTGTCGCGCCTCGTTCCCGTCGCGGTCCTGCCGCCGGGCGGCAAGGACGTGACCGTGGAGGCCGATGCGGCCGAGCGCGCCGCCCTGGCCAAGGCCTATGGGCTCGTCGAACTCAAGTCATTGGTGGGTCGCTTCACGCTGCGGCCCGCGGGCGCCTCCGTCAACGTTTCGGGCCGGGTCGCGGCGGCCGTGATCCAGACATGCACGGTCAGCCTCGACCCGTTCGACGCCATGGTGGAGGAAACGGTCGAGCTGCAGTTCATGCCACAGGGCGGCATCGAAGCTTGGCTCGCCCGCCATCGACCCGATCCCTCGCTCGATCTCGCCTATGATATCGATCCGCCGGACGCCATCGTGGACGGCAAGGTCGACCTCGGTGCCGTGACGGCCGAGTTCCTGGCGATCGGCCTCGACCCCTACCCGCGCAAGCCGGGTATCGGTTTCGAAGACCCCGAGGCCGCGGCCGCCGGCAAGGACCCTTCTCCCTTCGCGGTCCTGGCTCAGCTCAAGAAGGGGACGGAGGGCTGAGCGGCACGTCCGTCCGGCTCGAGGATGCGGCATCGACGACACACCCTGCCGCCTCCGGCCTTTGGAAGGCGTCGAGGTGGTATCTGCCGGGTGTACGGAGCGTTAAGACGCCGTAACCGCCGATGCCCGTGCTTTCGTCTTCGCTGAACCGTCCCGCCCTGCCGAGGCTCAAAACCCAACCGGCCCGCACCCCCGCGCGCGGCACCGGGAGACCCCGTCCTTGACACCAATCACCTCACAGCCGGGGCGCGCCGCCGGGGCGCCTGTGCGCATCGCGCTCGATGCCATGGGGGGCGATCACGGGCCGGCCGTGGTGCTCGATGGCGCCGCACGGGTGGCGGCGGCACGGGCGGACGTCACCTTCCTGGCCTTCGGCGACGAGGCCATCATCACGCCGCTGCTGCCCAAATGGCCGGGACTTGCCGGCCGCATGACGCTGCACCATAGCGACGTCGCGATCCGGATGGACGACAAGCCGAGCCAGGCTCTGCGCACCGGCCGGCGCGTGTCCTCCATGTGGATGGCCATCGAGGCGATCAAGCGCGGCGAAGCCGACGTGGCGGTTTCGGCCGGCAACACCGGCGCCCTGATGGCCATGTCGAAGGTCTGCCTGCGGACCATGCCGCAGATCGACCGACCCGCGATAGCGGCCCTGTGGCCGACGCTGCGTGGCCGCTCGATCGTGCTCGACGTCGGCGCCACCATCGGGGCGGATGCCCAGCACCTGGTCGACATGGCCATCATGGGAGCCGCCATGGCGTCGATCGTGCTCGACCTGCCGCGCCCGACCATCGGGTTGCTGAACGTCGGCGCCGAAGAAATCAAAGGCCTCGAGGAGGTCAAGGCCGCCGGCCGCCTGTTGCGCGAAGCGTCGCTGCCGCAGCTCGCCTACCATGGCTTCGTCGAGGGCGACGACCTCGGCCAGGGCACCGTCGACGTGGTGGTGACCGAAGGATTCACCGGCAACATCGCCCTGAAGACCGCCGAAGGCACCGCAAAGCAGATCGGCCAATATCTGCGCGAGGCCATGGGCAGCAGCCTGATGTCGAAGCTCGGCTACGTCCTGGCCCGCAAGGCCTTTGCGATCCTGCGCCAGAAGCTCGATCCGCGCCGCGTCAACGGTGGGGTGTTCCTCGGCCTCGACGGGCTTGTCATCAAGAGCCACGGCGGAACCGACGGGCTGGGCTTTGCCGGTGCGATCGAGATGGGCTATGAGATGGCCCATCACGACCTCCTCAGCAAGATCAGGACGTCGTTGAGCCTCGCTCAGGAGATCCGGGCGCCCGGCATGGCAGCAGGCGCCGAACCGTCGTGATCGACCGGACGGCCTCGGCCCCTTGATCGAGCCGGATGCCGTGGGCGGGCGCACCCTGAACGTCGCGCGCTTGGAATGGATAATCTTGTGACCCCGGATCGATCGACGCCCTATTCCGTGGTCCTCGGCATCGGGGGCCATCTCCCTGCCGAATGCGTCACCAATGCCGAGCTGGCAACCCGGGTCGACACCTCGGACGAGTGGATCCAGCAGCGCACCGGCATCACCCGCCGCTATATCGCCGGGCCCGACGAAACCACCTCGGTGCTGGCCACCGCAGCCGCCCGCAAGGCGCTCGCGGCCGCCGACCGGTCCCCAAGCGACATCGACCTCGTGATCGTTGCGACCTCGACGCCCGACTATACGTTTCCGGCCGTCGCAACGCAGGTTCAGGCGGCGCTCGGCATCACGGCCGGCGCGGCCTTCGATCTCCAGGCCGTCTGCTCCGGATTCGTCTTCGCGGTGGCGACGGCCGACAAGTTTCTTCGCTCGGGCTCGCATCGCTGTGCCCTGGTGATCGGCGCCGAAACATTCTCGCGCCTCGTCGACTGGGAAGACCGCACCACCTGCGTGCTGTTCGGCGACGGAGCCGGCGCCATGGTGCTGGAAGCCCGGGTCCAGCCGGAGGATGCCCGGCCGCGCGGGGTGCTCACCTCGCATTTGCGGTCCGACGGGCGCCACCGCGACAAGCTTCACACCACAGGCGGCCCGTCGAGCACGCAAAGCATCGGCCACGTCCACATGGAAGGCAAGGACGTGTTCCGCCACGCCGTCGGCATGGTGGAGGACGTGGTGCGGGCCGCCTTCGAGGCCACCGGCACCGGGCCGGCGGACCTCGACTGGTTCGTGCCCCACCAGGCCAACCGCCGCATCATCGATGCTTCGGCCACCAAGCTCGGCATTCCGCCCGAGAAGGTGGTGACCACGGTGCAGCTGCACGCCAACACCTCGGCCGCTTCCATCCCGCTGGCACTCGCCGAAGCGGTCGGCGACGGACGGATCGCGGCCGGGCATCTCGTGATGATCGAGGCCATGGGCGGCGGCTTCACCTGGGGCAGCGCCCTGATCCGCTGGTAAGCCGCCGCTTCCGCCGCGTGGCCGATCACAAAATTGCGCGCGATCGTTTTCGGCTTGCGGCGCTGCCTTAATCTTTGCCTTATGACTCGATGCGGCATGGCCGCTTGGCAGGACAGCCAACCCGAGCTAGATCGCACCGGGTACTCTAGGGGAGTACCTTGCGGCATCGAGCACGGGCGATGGTGGCCGGAGGTTTTGGGGTGAGGACGAGTTGGTGGCCAATGTGATGACGAAAAGCGGACGCTCAGCGGTGGGTCGCACCGTGACGCGGGCCGATCTGGCGGAGGCGGTCTACCAACGCGTCGGGCTGTCACGCAGTGAATCCGCCCAGCTGGTCGAGATGGTGCTGTCCGAGATGGCGGACGCGCTCAGCCGGGGCGAAGTCGTGAAGCTGTCGTCCTTCGGCTCGTTCGTGGTGCGTTCGAAGGGCGAACGCGTCGGGCGCAATCCCAAGACGGGCGTCGAGGTGCCGATCACGCCGCGGCGGGTCATGGTGTTCAAGCCCTCGAATATCTTGAAGGGCCGGGTCAACGGGCAGGTCGTCGAGGACGAGGACGACTGATCGATGGAGAAGGATGCCGACGCCTACAGGACGATCAGCGAAGTCGCCGAAGCGCTCGACATCCCACCGCACGTGCTGCGGTTCTGGGAAACCAAGTTCCTGCAGATCAAGCCGTTGAAGCGAGGCGGCGGTCGTCGTTATTACCGCCGCGCCGATGTCGACCTGCTGCGCGCCATACGGCGCCTGCTCTACGAGGACGGCTACACGATCCGCGGCGTGCAGCGCCTGCTGAAGGCCCAGGGCGCCGGCGCGGTTGCGGCCCTGCCGCCCGGACTGGCGCCTCCTCCGGACGCCGATCCGCCCGGCTTCGAGGATGCGACGACCGACACCCTTTCGACGGCCGACCTCATCGCCCAGCTCGCGGCCGACGTCGCCGCCTGCCGGTCCTTGCTGGCCGCGGCCCGGACGACCTCGCAGCCGCTATTGAGCACGCAATAATGTCTTGGTCGGCTGCTGCGGGACCGATCACCGCTTGGGCGGGAAGCCGGGCTCGCGCCCGGCCCCGTCCTATTCCGCCGCGACCTGCTGCGGCACGTCCCGCCGTTCCTTCTTCAACAGTTCCGCCACCATGAACGCCACCTCGATCGCCTGTTCGGCATTGAGGCGCGGGTCGCAATAGGTGTGATAGCGGTCCTGCAGGTCGGCATCCGAGATCGCCCGGGCGCCGCCCGTGCATTCGGTCACGTTCTTGCCGGTCATTTCCAGGTGAATGCCCCCGGCGTAGGTGCCTTCCGCCGCGTGAACCTGGAAGAACGAGCGGATCTCACCCATGATGCGCTCGAACGGTCGCGTCTTATAGCCGGTCGAGGCCTTGACGGTGTTGCCGTGCATGGGGTCGCAGGACCACACCACTGTGCGGCCCTCGCGCTCCACCGCCCGCACCAGGGCCGGCAGGTGATTCCCCACCTGGTCGGCACCGAAGCGGCAGATCAGCGTCAGTCGGCCGGCCTCGTTCTCCGGGTTGAGCAGGTCGACGAGCCGCAGCAGGCCGTCGGGCGTCAACGACGGACCACATTTGAGGCCGATCGGATTCTTGATGCCGCGGAAATATTCCACGTGCCCGTGGTCGGGCTGGCGTGTGCGATCGCCGATCCACAACATGTGACCCGAAGTGGCATAGGGGTCGCCGCTGGTCGAGTCGACGCGCGTCAGGGCCTGCTCGTAGCCGAGCAACAGCGCCTCGTGCGAGGTGTAGAAGTCGGTCTGCCGCAGCTCCTGATGCGATTCCGCATCGAGCCCGATGGCCTTCATGAAGCCAAGCGTTTCCGTGATGCGGCCCGCCAGCTCCTCGTAGCGGCTCGATTGCGGGCTATCCTCGACGAAGCCCAGCATCCAGCGATGCGCGTTCTCGAGGTTGGCATAGCCGCCGGTCGCGAAGGCGCGGAGCAGGTTCAGGGTCGCGGCCGACTGCCGGTAGGCATCGAGCTGACGCTGCGGGTCGGGAATGCGCGACGCCGCATCGAAGTCGATGCCATTGACGATGTCGCCCCGGTAGCTCGGCAGCTCCACGCCGCCGACCGTCTCGTTCGGGGCCGAGCGCGGCTTGGCGAACTGGCCGGCGATGCGACCCACCTTCACGACCGGCGATGCGGCCGCAAAGGTCATCACCACGGCCATCTGCAGGAACACGCGGAAGAAATCGCGGATGTTGTCGGCCGCGTGCTCGGCAAAGGCTTCGGCGCAATCACCGCCCTGCAGCAGGAAGGCGCGCCCCTGCGCGACGTCGCCGAGGGCGCGCTTCAGCTTGCGGGCTTCGCCGGCGAAGACCAGCGGCGGGAATTTGGCGATCTGACCTTCGACGGCAGCGAGTGCCGCCGCATCCGGATAATGAGGCACCTGCTCGACCGGAAACCCGCGCCAGCTCGCCGGCGACCAGGCCGAAGCCTGGGACGGGTTTGCGGCGGAACGTGACATGGTGCCGCGCCCATGCGTCTGGCGCTCGTCGGTCATCGGATGAACCTTTCACGGACCTGCGGAATAGCGGTCCGTCCCCTCCGGGGACGCGGCCTTATACACCACTGGCCCGCCCCCGCCACGCTCGTCATGGTTTGTTTGCCACAGCGTAAGGTTTCGGCAAGGTGGCGCCTTCATATCCATGCTTACGCCGCGATTGGCTGGCGAAACATCACCATTCCTTTCCGGCTCAGCTTGCGCTTCATGCCGGGCTGCTTCTTTCGAGCGATTTGCCGACATGCCCGCCGCCTCCTCTCTGGCCGCCCTGTTGATTTCGGTGTTCGTACTGATCACCGGCAATGGGGTGCTGAATACCCTGGTGCCGCTGCGCACCAAGCTCGACGGCTTCCCGGAACTGGCGATCGGCCTCGTCGGCTCGGCCTATTTCGGAGGCATGCTGCTCGGCAGCTTCCTGTCGGCGGCGGTACTGCGGCGGCTTGGGGCGAAGTTCGCCTTCGTGGTCTTCGCCGGCATGACGATCGTCTCGGCCATCCTGTTCCCGCTGGCCGAAAGCCCGCTCAGCTGGATGGCGCTGCGCGCCTTGCTGGGCTTTGCCTTCGCGGGGCTCTACGCCGTGCTCGAGGCCTGGCTGAACGCGCGCTCGAACAATTCCAACCGGGGCGGCGTCTACGCTTTGTATCAGATGGTCACCTTCGGGGGCAGCGCCGCCGGCCAGGAAATCATCGCCACCATGAAGCCGCAGGCCGACGTGCTGTTCGCCATCGCGGCGCTCTGCCTCGCGGCCGCCATCGTGCCGATCCTGCTGACGCGGGGCAGCGTGCCGCGCGTGTCGCGTTCGGTGTCGCTGCAGCTGCGTTGGATGGCGCGGTTGTCGCCGATCGGCACGGTCTCGGCCGCCTGCATCGGTGCCGCCAACGGCAACTTCTATGCGCTGGCCCCCGTCTATGGCCTCGGCCTCGGCCTGTCGTCCGCCCATGTGGCGACCTTCATGACGGCCACCATCATGGGCACCGCGCTCGCGGTCTATCCCGTGGCGCGGTTGTCGGACGGGCATGACCGCCGCCTGGTTCTGACGGTGTTCTCCGCCATCGGTATTCTGGCCGAATCCATGCTGGCCATGACCAGCCACGGCTCGATGCTGTTGATCTCCTGCCTCGGCTTGTCGATCGGCGCCTCGACGATGGTGCTTTATACGGTAGCGATCAGCCACGTGAATGATCGCGCCGGCCCGGACAACGGCGTCGAGGTGTCCTCGACCATGTTGTTCTTATATTGCGTCGGCGCCATCGTGGGCCCGGCCGTCGGCTCGGTCGGCATGGCATGGTTCGGGCCCGCGGCCCTGTTCGTGCAGAACGCCGCCGTCCATGCGGCGCTGGTGGGCTTCACGGTGTGGCACCTCGTGTGCCGCGACGGATGGATGCCGGTCCTGCCGCGGCTGCGGCGGCCCCTGGGTCGTTTGCGGGCCTGATCGCAGTCTCTCGACAGCCCCGCCTTGCACGGGCGAAATGATTTCCATTTGGCCCTGACAGCCTTCAGGCGGCCTCCGCCACACCGCGCGTGTGGCGGGCCGTCCTGGTCCGCATCGTCACCAGTTCCTCGGCCGCCGTCGGATGTACCGCCATCGTGGCATCGAACTGCGCCTTGGTGGCCCCCATGTGGACCGCGATCGCGACGGCCTGGATCACCTCGCCCGCCTCGTGGCCCAGGATGTGGACGCCCAGCACGCGGTCGGTGATCCCGTCGACCAGGATCTTCATCACGGTCTTCTCGGCCCGTCCCGACAAGGTCGCCTTCATGGGCCGGAACGCAGCCTTGTAGACATCCACGACGTCGAACCGCTCCCGGGCGTCGGCCTCGGTCAGGCCGACGGTGCCGACCTCCGGCGTGGTGAACACCGCCGAGGCCACATTGGCATGGTCGGTGGCGCGGTCGCGACCGCCGAACAGGGTGTCGGCCAGGAGATGACCCTCGCGGATCGCCACGGGCGTCAGGTTGATGCGATCGGTAACGTCGCCGACCGCATGGATCGAGGGCACGCTGGTTGTCGAAAAGCGATCGACCCGGATGGCGCCGCTTGCGTCGAGCTGAACGCCCGCTGCCTCGAGGCCGAGGCCGGCAGTCAACGGAACGCGCCCCGTGGCGGCTAGCACCTGATCAACCTCCACGGTCGTGCCGTCATCGAGATGCACACGCAGGCCGCCATCGACCCGTTCGATCCGCGTCGGACTTGTGCGCGGCCGCAGGTCGATGCCCGCATGGCCGAGGGCCTCGCTCAGCCCCGCCTGCATGTCGTGGTCGAAGCCGCGCAGGACCGCGTCGCCGCGGTACACCACCGTCACGGCGCTGCCGAGCCGCACGAAGGCGGATGCGAATTCCAACGCGATATAGCCGCTGCCGATCGCCAACAGGCGCTTCGGAAAGGCAGGCAGATCGAAGATCTCGTTCGACGAGATCGCGAGATCGATGCCGGGAATGTCGGGATGGAAGACGGGATGCGATCCCGTCGCCACCAGGATGTGCCGGGCAGACACCTCGGCTCCGGTGTCGAGCCCGATGCGGTTCGGGCCCAGCACCGTGGCCCGGTTGGCATGGATCGTCACCCCGGCCTTGACCAGGTTGGCGCGGTAGATGTCGGACAAGCGCGACACCTCGGCCTCCTTGCCGGCCACCAGCTTCGGCCAGGAGAACCGCGCGGCCCCGACCTCCCATCCGAAGCCGGCCGCATCCGCGAAATCGTCGGCAAAACGGCTGGCATAAACATAAAGCTTCTTCGGCACGCAGCCGCGGATCACGCAGGTGCCCCCGAGGCGGTAGGATTCCGCCAGCGCCACGCGGGCTCCGTGATTGGCGGCGATGCGCGCCGCACGGACGCCGCCTGAGCCGCCCCCGATCACGAAGAAGTCGACGTCGTGCTCCGCCATACCGCCCTGCCCTCGACCGGAGCCCGGCCCCGCTGCTTCAGAAATCCTGGCCCTTGGCCTTCATCTCGTCGTGCACGCGCTGCATCATGTAGCTCGACAGCGACTGGGTCCAGGTCTGCATCGCGACCACGACCTCGTCCAGCATGGCAGGCTGCACTTCGACGTATTTCATGCCGACCGGCGATTTGAAGAAGGCGGCCGCCTGCTCGAGCTCGTCCTGGCTCATGTGCCGGGCGTAGATCTTGGCCGCGATCTCGGTCATCTCGTCACCCTTCTTGGTGAAGTCGGGCTCGAGCTGCTTCAGCACGATCTGCAGGTTGTCCTTCAGCTCGGGCCGCGTGCGGGTCAGCAGAGGCACGATCTGACCCGACAGCTGCGGCACCATCGGCGTGAACGAGCGCGACATGCCCGAGGCGACCACCAGGGCGCGACCGGCCGCAACAGCGGCGGCTGGCGGCTCGGGCTGCCCGACGTCCGGCACGGTCGGAGCCTGGGCGGCGGGCGGCGGGGCGGCCGCAGGCGCGGTCTGGGCCTGCGCCGAGGCTGCACCGAGCAACAAGGCCACCGCGACGCCGCGGCCCAGGGTGGCGAAAACTGACTGCATCACATCATGTCCCATTCTTGACTGAAGGGTCGATCACCCGCGTTCCGCCCGCCGTCGCGAGCACCACCGCGGTGGCCAGACCGATAAAGAGACCGTGCTCGACGACGCCCGGCACAGCCAGCAAGGCGGCCGCCAGCGCTTCGGGCGCCGGGATGGCGCCAAGCGGAAGATCGAGGATCAGATGGCCGCCGTCGGTGATGAAAGGCCCAGATCCTGTCTTGGCCGGACGCAGGCGGGCCTCGTCGGGCAGCCCGAGACTGCGGCAGACCTCGGCCACGAGGCGGCGCGTGGCGCCGAGCCCGAAAGGATTGACCTCGACCGGCAGAGGAAAGCGGCCGAGGGTTTCGACCTGCTTCGACGCATCGGCCACCACCACCATGCGGTGCGCCGCCGCGGCGACGATCTTCTCACGCAGCAGGGCGCCGCCACCGCCCTTGATGAGCCGCAAGGCGGGGTCGAATTCGTCGGCTCCGTCAACCACGAGGTCGAGTTCCGGCATCGCATCGAGCGTCGTCATCGGAATGCCGGCCGCCCGCGCCTGGGCCTCGGTGGCTTCCGAGGTGGCCACGCAGGTGATTTTCAGCCCTTGACTGACCTTCGTGGCCAGTTGCGCGACAAACAGCGTCGCCGTGGAGCCGGTGCCGAGGCCGAGCCGCATACCGTCCTGAACGAAGTCGAGCGCGCGGGCGGCCGCGAGCGCCTTCAGGTCGTTCTGGTTCGCCTCGGGCATGAAAGGCATCTCATCGGCATCGCGCCAGCGGGTGGTCACGGGGTCCGACCGGTATCGCCTCCCGCCCGAAAAGGCAATTCGCGCCGGCCGGGCTGAAAGCCGCGAGGACGAAGGGGAGATCGCCCTCTCGCCCGATCGGCCAGCCGGCCAACCGGCCAACCGGCCACCGCAGCACGTTCGCCTTTGTCCGGTTGGCGCAGGGCTTCAAAGGCTTCGCGGTGCCTGAACAACAGCCGTCGAACCGCTTCATGTTCCATTCAGCCGCAACGCCTTAGCTTCGGTTTCGTCGAGACCGGCCCGAGCAGACCTCCGGTCCACCTTCATCACCCAAGGGGCGTCCCATGTCCTTCATCAAGACCACCATGGCGGCCGGCATTGCGGCCGCGGTTCTGGCTGCCGGCATCGCAGGCAGCGCAACACCGGCGGCGGCCGGCGGCTGGGGCGGCCCCTTCGCGGGTGGCCTGATCGGCGGCCTCGCGGCCGGAGCTCTGCTGAGCGGCGCGACCCGGCCGGCCTACGCCTCGGGCTACGGCTATGGTTATGCGCCGGCCTATGGCTATGCCCCGGTGCAGGCCTATGCTCCCTGCTACCGCGAACGCACGCCTGTCTACGACGCCTATGGCACCTTTGTCGGCTACCGGCCCGTGCGGGTTTGCGACTGATCTTGCTTTCGCGGTCGCGGCGTCTTCGAGCGGGTGATGGTCCCCGCGCCTAGCAGCCGCATCGCGTCCGAACTTGCGGTCGGGCCACCTGGCTCGACCAAGAGCGAACCCTCCGGTTAGCGCCCCACCGGAGGGTTTTCGCGCGTCCGCCCGGCGTCACTTGGCCGGAGGGGTACACACCACCGATTCATTCAGCACATAGCAGATCGACATGGTGCCGGTGCGCAGGTCGACCCGGAAGACACCACCCTCCCGCTCGTGCCGCGACGCCACCAGCCCATATTCGCTTTGCGCCTGGCTGCCGCCGCCTTCGCCCGGCGGGTAGCACAACGTCGTGCCGACCGCGGCCTTGGCGTCCTTGGCATCGGGACTGGCCTCGGCCGAAAGGCCGTATTGGCAGGCCGACATTTCCCCCGTGGCCTTGTCGACCCGGTACACGCGGTTGAGGTCGGTTTCCGGCGCCGCCAGGAACTCGTAGCTGGCCGCCTGCGCGGCCCCGAGCCCCGCCCCAAGCAGCATCGCGCCCCAAGCCAGCAGGGCGCCCCATCGTTTCAACAGCCTGACACGCATGCGACCGGACCCCTCGAATCAGCGCGATCATTCCGCAAACGCGGCCGCGGTTCAAATCGCGTGTTTCCGGCGCCGCGCTGTGCCATAGGGCGGTCACAACCTGGAACCCCGCATGACCGCTCCCCTGGTGCTCTTCGATCTCGACGGCACGCTGGCCGAAACGGCCGGCGACCTGATGGCGGCGCTGAACGTCGTCCTCGGCCAGGAAGGCGTGCCGCCGCTGCCGGTCGAACAAGCCAGGATGCTGCTCGGTGCCGGCGGCCGTGCCCTGATCAAGCGCGGTTTCGCGACGGCGGGGCGCAGCTTGACGCCCGAGCAGCTCGAGCGGCTTTTCGCCGACTTCCTGCGGGATTACGAAAGCCACATCGCAGCCCGCTCACACCTGTTCCCGGGCGTCGAGGCGGCGCTCGACCGGTTGGAAGCGGTCGGCTACGCCTTCGCGGTCTGCACCAACAAGATGGAGACCACGTCGCTGATGCTGCTCGACGCCCTCGGGGTCACGGGCCGCTTCCGCGCGATCTGTGGGCAGGACAGTTTCGCGTTCCACAAGCCGGACGCCCGAACCCTGCCGGCCGTGATCGCGCAAGCCGGCGGCGCGCCGAACCGCGCCGTGATGGTGGGCGACTCGATCACCGATATCGCGGCCGCCAAGAACGCCGGCATCCCGGTGATCGCGGTGGATTTCGGCTATACCGACGTGCCGGTGCAGGACCTCGGCCCGGACCGGGTGATCTCTCATTTCGATGCGTTGCTCGAGGCCGTGACGGCGCTGCTGCCGCCCGACGCCGTTTCGGCTTGACGGCAACCGCCCTCCCCGCGTAAACGCTCCGCACCGCACATCGGCGCGGGCGCGTAGCTCAGCGGGAGAGCACTCCCTTCACACGGGAGGGGTCACAGGTTCAATCCCTGTCGCGCCCACCATTATTTCAAAACCCATAGATGGACCAAGAGCACGTTGATAGTGCCTCCGCGTGTGTCTGCGCGGATAAAGTCTGGCAAGCTATCGCTCTGTCTATCACGTTGGCAGGTTATGATAAGAAAAACATTTGCAGCTTGCGATTGACGCAAGTCACATTACGACACCTTAAGCTTAGCGTTTTTCAGAACGCAACTCAGACGCGCCAATCACTAGATTGTATTGATTTTTATCATACAACGGCTTTAAGTGTACTGATTTGCAGAGTTTTCTTTAATTAGGTCCTGTTTGATCATCGAGCGCTCATAGCTAAGTCGAAAGAACCCAGTTCAACTGCCACAGTTGACGGGAGAGCAGTTTACTGAAATTTGTTCAGCTAGGTCAGGGGAACTTCGCATTGCGTTTATTTAAACACCCGCTCTTGCGTGATGAACGCGTTCTGATCGCTCTTGCCCTGCTCCTAGGCTTCATAGGCCGCAGCCTCTGGGCGTTGCACTATCACAATGGGATGGGCGAAGCCCAAAATGCCGCTATCGGCCTTGCCACAAATGGCTACATCAGCGACGTATATCGCCCCAAGGGCACAGTTTTTTGGCCAGACGGCCTGCCGTCTGCACATTTACTGCCAATTCCGATTGGGATTGCAGCCGCGGTGTACAAAGTTACAGGCATAGAAACGGCGGCATCTACGGTGCTTTTAACCCTGATTGCAATCGCAACCACTTTCACCGGATATCTGCTGCTCTACCGTTTATTTAAGACATTGGGCCTGACTAAGTTCTTCCGTCTTGGCGCAATGTTAACTCTTTGCCTTGTGTTGTTGAACGCTCATCTCGAAACAGAGGACTTCAGGTTTTGGGAGGGTGGTTATGCGGTCGCTGGCATGGCGGCTTTTCTGTTAATGCTCTATCAAATGGATGGACAGCTTCGCATATCCTGGATGAGCATTGCCGCAGTCGCTCTTCTGAACGCACTTCTTTTTTTCATCAGCCCGCAGTTTGGTATTGGCGGATATGTATGCCTCGCGCTTTTTTCGTTCCGCAGATTAACGAAAGCCCGATGGGCGACGATGGCAGTGGCATGCATCGCTGCCTTAGCTCTGTTCATCGGGCCCTGGGCCCTACGTAACCAACGTGTCATGGGACATCCAATTCTCCTTCGAAGTAACCTCGGCCTCGAGCTTGCGCTGGCCTTCAATGATAATGCGCTCAATCCAGATCAAGGTGAGGGCTTCAAGGATCAGCTTTTCAGCATCCATCCGAATGCAGATGATAACAGCTATGCCCGCATGCGTTTGGCAGGGGGAGAGGTTGCTTATGCAAACCTACTTGGAGCGCAGACCTATGAGTGGGTGAAACAGCACCCTTTTTCGACAGCTAAGCTCGCAGTCCAGCATCTTATAAGCTATGTATTTCCCCAGCCCTGGATGCTCACTATATACTACGCTAGAGGTCCGAATTTTTTCGACTACATCAGAATTGCGATTTTTTGGTTAGTCTCTTTGTTTGGTTTGGCTGGTTTATTTATTTGCCTAGTCCAAGATTGGAGAAAATTTCAATATATTGCTGCTATGATAATAGTGTCTAGCTCCCCCTATGCAATAGTCCAGCCCATACTACGATATCACTATAATCTATTTGGTTTGCTGATTTTCTTTTCGTTCTTTTTATTTGAATCTATCTATTCGAAAATACGCTCATCTCCGCTGAGCTATAGACCGTAGTCTCCTTCACTACTTCACTCTTAGGTTGAGCTGCGTTATTAACGAAATTAATGTGCCTGAAAGATTATGGGAATGGAACAGGCTTGATGACGCCCCACAAAGGCCCGCTTGTGTAAACACGAGGCGCTCAATAGTGACATTCTAAGGAAAGCTCTTGAACACGGATCAGATCGTAGCAGCCATCCTAGCCGCGGCACAAACCGCAGCCGATGGTCACAACCGCGCCGACACCTACGTCACAAATTTTCGCATTATGCTGGCAAAGCTGCGGGAGGGTAATGTCCCGAGCAGCGAGGCAGCGTTGCAGGCCGTCGAGCCCGGTAGCGATTTACCGGCCGAGTGATCGAGTCGGTGACAATCCAAGCTGGATTACTTTCATGCATGTCGTGCTCACAGGGCGGCAACGTCGCCGGCCGCTGGAGCTTCCGCCCGAGGCATTAGTCTTGGGCAAAAGCGCGCGCTATGATCACGGCGAAGCTAATTTAAATCGGTCACCAGAGTGCTCGGTGGACGTGGCGTCATAACCTGCAGCAGCAGGAGCGCGCCGCGCTTTTCTGGCCCGGCCAGCACCTCCCAGGCCATCCAGGAAAGCGGCAGCACCTTCGGGGCCGGCATGCGGTTCGGCTTCTGACGCGCGGGCCTCAGCGCGGCCGATCGCCTTCCTGCATGGCGGCAGCCTTGCACATGAAGACGCCAGGACCTGGCGTGGTCGCCGGCCGGTAGATGTTCGACGCGGTGTCGACCCGCACCACGGCGTCATCCGGACACCGGCGTTGTGCCGCCGCAGCGGTCGAAAACCGCAAGCCTCCATTCACCACGACATCGGCCAGAGGCGAGCGCGGCAGGTCGGCCGCGAAACTGCGCGGCACCGTCGGCGCGATCGGATCGCTGATCATACCGGTGGCCTCGGGCCGGCTGGCTACAGGCGCACAGGCGGCCAGGGCCAAGCCCAGCGCGCCCGCGATGCCGGCTGTCACCACGCGGATCGAGGCGCCGCCGCCGCGCATCAGCTCTTGCGCGCCACCGTGAAGCGCGCCGCCTCGCTCAAAATGGCGGTACGCTCGCCGAGGCCGGTGGCCACCAGCGCCTCCTGGGCCTCGCGGGCCAGCAGGTCGCGGCGCGCCTTGGCGGCTTCGAGGCCGAGGGCCGCCACGAGGGTCGCCTTGTTACGCCCGGCATCCTTGCCGGCCGCCTTGCCGAGCGTGGCGGTGTCGCCTTCCGCGTCGAGGATGTCGTCGGCCACCTGGAAGGCGGCGCCGAGGGCCCGGCCGTAGCGCAGGAGCGCCTCGCGCTGTTCGGGCGTGGCGCCGCCCAGGATGGCGCCCGCCTCGACGGCGAACAGCAGCAGCGCTCCGGTCTTCATGGATTGCATCTGAAGCACGAAGTCCGGGGTGTGCGGTTCCGTGCGGCGCTCGGCCTCGAGGTCGAGCGCCTGGCCGCCCGCCATGCCGCCGAGCCCGGAGGCGCGGGCCAGCGCCAACACCAGATCGGCCCGCACCTGCGGGTCGGGGTGGGTTTCGGGCCCTGCCACGACATCGAACGCATAGGTCAGCAGCGCGTCGCCCGACAAGATCGCGGTCGCCTCGTCGAATGCCTTGTGGGCGGTTGGGCGGCCGCGGCGCAGGTCGTCATCGTCCATGGCCGGCAGATCGTCGTGCACCAGCGAATAACAATGGATCATCTCGAGGGCCGCGCCGGCCCGCAGCGGCCCGACACCCTCGACCCCGAACAGGCGGGCGGTCTCGACCACCAGGAACGGCCGCAGCCGCTTGCCGCCGCCGAGCGTCGAATACCGCATGGCCTCGAGCAGCCGGCCGGGGCGCACCACCTCGCCGGGCAGTCCCGTCGGGGCCAGCAATCCGTCGAGCGTGGTCTCGATGGCGTCGGCCACGGCCGTCAAGCGGGATTGGAACGCGGTGTCGATGCTGTCGGCGGTCATGGACGCTCCTCTTCGGGCGACATGGGAACGCGCCACGCGGGCGTTATTTTCCCCCCGGCCGTCGAGGTCAAGCGGCAGGCGCGCAGCACGAGTGGCCAACCGCCCTGCCCCTTGCTAGAAGCCCCGCAGCGGGAGGCATGAATGCGGCAGGCCACGGTCAAACGGAACACGCGGGAAACCGACATCGCGGTGTCGGTCAACCTCGACGGCACCGGCACGGCCGACACCGAGACCGGCATCGGCTTCTTCGACCACATGCTCGACCAGATCGGCCGCCACGCGCTGATCGACCTCACCGTGCGGGCGCGGGGCGACCTGCAGGTCGACGACCACCACACGGTGGAAGACACCGGCCTCGCGCTCGGCCAGGCGGTGCGCGAAGCGCTGGGCGACAAGCGCGGCATCGTGCGCTATGCCGACGTGCATCTGCCGATGGACGAAACCTTGACCCGGGTGGCGCTCGACTTTTCGGGCCGGCCCTTCCTGGTGTTCCGCACCAGCTTCGACCGGCCGAAGATCGGCAGCTTCGACACCGAGCTCGTCCGCGAGTTCTTCCAGGCCTTCGCCATGCAGGCGCATGCGACCCTGCACATCGAGACGCTTTACGGCTTCAACAACCACCATATCGCCGAATCCTGCTTCAAGGGCCTGGCACGCGCCTTGCGAGTGGCGGTCGCGGTGGACCCGGCGCAGGCCGACCGCATCCCGTCGACAAAGGGCACATTGGGGAGCTGAGCCGATGGCCCTCTACACGGTTCACGTCCCCGAAACGGCCGGCGATGGTTTTGCACGCGGCGAGGCCACGGTGCTGGTGCGCGAAGGTTTTAGCCCAAGCGCTTGTTTGTTTGGATTCTGCTATCTCGTGTGGCACCGGCTATGGGCCGCCATGGTGGCCTATGCGGTCCTTGTGGCGGCGATCGCGGCTTTGGCGATTGTGATGCATCCGCCGTTGATCGGCCTCGTGGCATTGCTGGTCCTGATGCACCTTTATCTCGGCGCCGAGGGGCCGGACCTGCGTCGCTGGGATCTGGCGCGACGCGGCCTCGCCCTGCGCGACATCGTATCGGCACCGGACCTCGAGACGGCCGAACGGTTGTTCTTTACCCGGCAGCCGGCTTGGCCAGCCGCGGTCCCGTCGCGCCCACACCGGGCCGCCTGGCACAACCGTGGCGCCACGCCGGCCGTCATCGGCCTGTTCCCGGAAGGCGACGGCACATGACGGTCGCGATCGTCGATTACGGGTCCGGCAACCTCAACTCGGCCCAGAAGGCTTTCGAGCGCGCCGCCCGCGAGCAAGACGTGCCGCCGGCCGTGGTGGTGACGAGCGACCCTGACGTGCTGCGGCGCGCCGACCGCATCGTGTTGCCGGGCGTTGGCGCCTTTGCGGATTGCATGCGAGGCCTCGATGCCGTGCCGGGCTTGCGCGACGCCATGACCGAAGCCGTGGTGCGCGACGGCAAGCCGTTTCTCGGCATCTGCGTCGGCATGCAGCTTCTGGCGTCGCGCGGGCTCGAACATGTCGAGACGGCCGGGCTCGATTGGATCGCCGGCGACGTGGCCGCACTGCGGCCGGCCGACCCGCACCTCAAGGTGCCCCATATGGGCTGGAACACGATCGAGTCCCGCCGCCCGCATGCGCTGCTGGCCGGCATTCCGACCGGCACCGATGGTCTGCATGCGTATTTCGTGCATTCCTACCAGCTTTACGCGACCCGGCCCGACGACATCGTGGCGGCGGCCGACTATGGTGGTCCCTTGACCGCCTTTGTGGCGCGCCACAACGTTGCGGGCACCCAGTTCCACCCCGAGAAAAGCCAGGCGCTCGGCTTGGCCCTCATCGCCAACTTCCTCCGGTGGGCGCCATGATCTTGTTTCCCGCCATCGACCTGAAGAACGGCGAATGCGTGCGCCTCGTGCAGGGCGACATGGATCAGGCGACGGTGTTCAACGCCGATCCCGCCGCCCAGGCGGCTGATTTCGAAAGCCAAGGTTTTACGCACCTGCATGTGGTCGACCTCGACGGCGCCTTCGCGGGCACGCCCGTCAATGCGGCCGCCGTGGAAGCCATCATCGACCGCGTCCGCATGCCGGTGCAGCTCGGCGGCGGCATCCGGGACATCCGCACGGCCGAGCATTGGCTGCGCCGTGGCATTCGCCGGGTGATCATCGGCACCGCGGCCGTCAAGGACCCGGGCTTCGTGCGCGAAGCCGCGCGCTTGTTCCCGGGCCAGGTGGCGGTCGGGGTCGATGCGCGCGACGGCTTCGTGGCGGTCGATGGCTGGGCCCGTGCCTCGAGCATGAATGCCATCGATCTCGGCCGCCGCTTCGAGGATGCCGGCGTCGAGGCCATCGTCTACACAGACATCGCCCGCGACGGCATGATGAAGGGCCTCAACATCGAGGGGACGATCGCGCTCGCCGAGGCCATCGCGATCCCGGTGATCGCCTCGGGCGGGCTCGCCTCGCTGGCCGACGTGGAGCGTCTGTGCCAGCCCGATTGCGCCCGCATCGCCGGCGCCATCACGGGCCGGGCGCTTTACGACGGGCGGCTCGACCCGAGCGAGGCGCTGGCCACCCTGGCGCGGCACGCGAAAACCGCCCATGCTTAAGGCCCGCGTCATCCCCTGCCTCGACGTCAAGGACGGCCGCGTCGTCAAGGGCGTAAACTTCGTCGACCTGCGCGATGCCGGCGACCCGGTCGAATGCGCGGTCGCCTATGATGCGGCCGGCGCCGACGAACTCTGCTTTCTGGACATCACCGCGAGCCACGAGGACCGCGGCATCCTGCTCGACGTCGTGCGGCGCACGGCCGAACGCTGCTTCATGCCGTTGACGGTCGGCGGCGGCGTCCGCGGCGTGGCCGACATCCGCCAGCTGCTGTTGGCCGGCGCCGACAAGGTCTCGATCATGAGCGCGGCCGTCACCAACCGGGCCTTCGTGACCGAGGCGGCCGAAAAATTCGGCAGTCAATGCGTGGTCGTGGCGATCGACGCCAAGCGCGTGTCCGGTGCCGGCGAGTCGCCGCGTTGGGAGGTGTTCACGCATGGGGGTCGCCGTGCCACCGGCATCGACGCCGTCGGCTATGCCGAAGACGTCGTGGCGCGCGGCGCCGGTGAGTTGCTGCTCACCTCGATGGATCGCGACGGCACCAAGATCGGCTTCGACCTCGCGCTCACCCGTGCGGTCGCAGACCGGGTCGCGGTGCCGGTGATCGCCTCGGGCGGCGTCGGCACGCTCGACCACCTGGTCGAGGGCGTGCGCGACGGGCATGCCACGGCGGTGCTGGCCGCCTCCATCTTCCATTTCGGCACCTTCACGATCCGCGACGCCAAGGCCCATATGGCGGCCGCCGGATTGCCCATGAGGCTCGACGCATGACGGCCCCGGCCCGCTTCACCCTCGACACGCTCATTGCCCTGATCGAGACGCGCGCCCTGTCGGCGGTCGATCGCTCCTATACCCGCCAGCTGCTCGATGCCGGTCCGCCGCGCGTCGCCAAGAAGTTCGGCGAGGAGGCCATCGAGCTCGTCATTGCGACGCTCGGTGGCAAGCGCCCGGAGATCGTCGCCGAAGCCGCCGACGTCATATACCATCTCCTGGTGCTGCTGCAGGCAAGCGGGGTGCATCTCGACCATGTCGTGGAGGAGCTCGGGCGACGCACCCGGCAATCCGGGCTGGACGAGAAAGCTTCGCGCCCGGCCTGACCGTTCCTTCCTCGGCGACGCGTCGCCGTTTCGCTCAGGCCTGATCGGGCTTCGCATGAACCACAGGGTCAAGATCCCGCCGCGGCCGGTCGCCTCGCCGTACCGCAGCTTTTCCAGTGCCGAATGGGCTGCGCTGCGCGCCGACACGCCCCTGACGCTGACGGCAGACGACCTGACGCGGCTGCGCGCCACGAACGACCCCATCTCGCTCGAGGAGGTGGCCGCCATCTACCTGCCGTTGTCGCGGCTGATGGCGCTCTACGTCGCCTCGTCGCAAGGCTTGTTCAAGGCGACCCAGCGGTTTCTCGGGGCCGAGCCGGAAGGCAAGATGCCCTATCTGATCGGCGTGGCGGGCTCGGTGGCGGTCGGCAAGTCGACCACAGCGCGCGTCATGCGGGCCCTGTTGTCGCGCTGGCCCAACACCCCCAAGGTCGATCTCGTCACCACAGACGGCTTCCTGCACCCGAACCGGGTGCTGGAACAAAAGAACATCATGAACCGCAAAGGCTTCCCGGAAAGCTTCGATGCGTCCGCACTGCTGCGCTTCCTGTCGGACGTGAAAGCCGGCATGCGGGCCGTGCGGGCCCCGGTCTACAGCCACCTGACCTATGACATCGTCCCGGACGAATTCGTGGTGGTGGACAGGCCCGACATCCTGATCGTCGAAGGCTTGAACGTGCTGCTGCCCAACCGCGCCGGCACCGACATCCCCTTCGTGTCGGACTTCTTCGACTTCTCGATCTATCTCGACGCCGACGAGGCCCTGCTCGAACGCTGGTATGTCGAGCGCTTCATGCGACTGCGCCAGACGGCCTTCCGCGATCCGCGCTCGTATTTCCGGAAATATGCCGATCTGACCGATGCCAGGGCGACCGAGATCGCCCTGACGATCTGGCGGGACATCAACCTGCGCAACCTCGTCGAACACGTGCGCCCGACGCGCCCCCGGGCGAGCCTGATCCTGACCAAGGGTGCCAGCCATCGCATCGAGGATGTGGCGCTCCGCAAGCTCTGAAGACCCAGTCCCCGAGGCGACCGGCCTAGGACTTCAGGCCACCTCGCGCCCGATCAAAGCCTGGGAGGGTAGTGCGGTTGAACGGGCCGCGGCCTGCTGGCGATGTACCAGATCGAGCTCGAGGCGCGTTTCCTGCAGTTCGCGCCGTAGCTGGGCCGCGTCGGTGCGGGCCTGGCGGGCCGAGGCACGCACCACGCCCTGCGAGATCCAGCTCGCGATGCCGCCGACCAGCACCCCGAGGATCACCATTAACAGGATCACCAGAAACAGCGGCGCGCTCAGGGCGAGCGCCGGGGTATCGCTGTTGAAAGGGTCGAGCGAGATGGTGGTCATCTGGCGGTTGGCGACCGCAAAGACCACGATCAGGAGGGCAATCGGCACCAGCACGATCGCCTTGAGGGCATTCTTCATGAGATCAGACCCGTTCCCATCCTGGTTCCACGAAACGCAGGGTTCAACCGTCTTCGAGGTTCAGGCGTTCCCGCATTTCCTTGCCGGTCTTGAAGAACGGCACCATCTTCTCGTCGACATCCACATGGGCGCCCGTGCGCGGGTTGCGGCCGAGGCGTGCGTCGCGCTTCTTCACCGAAAAGGCCCCGAAGCCGCGTAGCTCCACCCGATTGCCGGTCGTCAGTGCGTTCGTGACCTCGTCCAAGATCGCATTGACGATCTTCTCGATGTCGCGGAGGTAGAGATGCGGATTCTTCTCGGTCAGCCGCTGCACCAATTCCGATTTTATCACGCTCGGGCCCCCGCCTGTGATGTGTGACGCAACGCTGTTCTGCTCCTATTCGCGCGGTGAAGCGATCCAGATCGCCTGCAAGCCATCCATCGGACGAACCGTCTCGAGGCTTGCGGCCAGCCCAAGCACATGCGCGAGCCCGGGCGCGCCTAAGGTTTCCGCCGCCGAGGAGGCAGCGCCGAACAAGCCGAACGCCCTGTCACTGCGGCGCTTCCAGTCCCGCACCGGCAGATCCTTGGCGACGCCCTTGCCTTCCAGCCAGGCGATCGAGTCCTTCTCGGTGCCGAGCTGATCGATCAGCTTCAATGGCACGCTTTGGCGTCCGGTGAAGACACGGCCGTCATCGACGGCGGCGAGTTCGGCATCGCTCATGTGGCGGCGATCCTGCACCAAGCCCTTGAACCAGCCATAGCTGTCGACCACCAGGGCGTCGATGGCGGCGCGGGCGGCGTCGCTCGTCGGCGTAAAGCCATCGGGCTCCGCCTTGAGGGGTGACGATTTGATCTTTTCGACGCTGACCCCGACGGTGTCGAGCAGCTTGGCGAAGTTCGGGAACTCGAACAGCACCCCGATGGAGCCGACCAGCGAATTGCCATAGGCCACGATGTGATCGGCGCCGAGTGCCGCGATATAGGCGCCCGAGGCGCCAAGCGTGTGGATCTCGGCCACGGTGGGCTTTTTGGCCGCGACGGCGCGCAGCGCGTCATACACCCGCTCCGACCCGACCGTGGTGCCGCCGGGGCTGTCGATCACGACGATGACCCCCGTGGCCGCGGAAGCGCCCACGTCGCGGATCAGATCGAGCGTCTTGTCGTCTCCGGTGATGAGGCCCGAGATCTGGATGCGGGCGATATGCGGCACCAGCGTCGCGGCACTGCGCGAGGCGGTGGCCCGGAGTGCCAGCCCGAGCACGATCAGGGCCAGCAGCGCGAAACCGGCCGTGCGCCAGAACAACAGCTTTCGACGCAGACGCCGCCGATCAAGCAGGTAATCGGCAGAACCGGTGGCCATGGACATCGCGTGATCGTTCCTGGAGGCGGTGGCTGCATGCGCCGAGCCGCCCGTCACGACGGACACCATGTCGCACCTTGAGCTCTGCCGTCACGAGTTGCGCCCAACCTAAGCACCGGCTCCGGCCATGGCAAGCCGAACCGTCGCGGCCCTCAGGCCACGCGGGCGCGGTCGGCGGCCACCAGCGCCAAGCCGGAGGCGACCGACTGGAAGGCTTCGCCGACATGGATGCGATCAACGCTGAAGCGGTCCGAGAACAATCGGCGCACGGCCGGCACGTGCGAGGTGCCGCCCGTCATGAACACGGCATCGATATCACCGGGCCCGCAGCCGGCTTGCGTGAGCGCCGCCTCGACCGCCTCGGCGATGCGGCGGAGGTCGTCGGCGATGAAGCTTTCGAAGTCGGCGCGCGTGACGCGTCCGTCGAGGTGGATGCCATGGCTGTCGAAACTGAGTTCGGCTGCGTCAGCGTCCGACAAGCGCGTCTTTACCTTGGACACGGCGCGGTAAAGCTCGAAGCCGAGATCGTAGTCGAGGAAGGCGATCAGCTTCTCGATCGCGTCCGGCGCCTCGCTCATGGCCGCGAGCTCCTTCAGCTCCCGCATCGTCTGCGGCGCCTTCAACCAGGACAGCTGGTGCCAGCGCGCGAAGGCCGCATGCACATAGGCCGGGAACGGCAGGCTTTTGCCGAAGGAGCGGTAATGCGACCCCTTGCCGAGTTGCGGCGCCACGAGGTGGTCGACGAGGCGGTAGTCGAAGGTGTCGCCCGCCACCCCGACGCCCGTATGGGACAGCGCCTCGGAGGACAGGCGACCATTCGCCTGGGTGAAGCGAATGACGGAAAAGTCGCTGGTGCCGCCGCCGAAATCCGCCACCAGCACGGTTTCGTCGCGCTTCAAGGTGCGGGCATACCAATAAGCGGCCCCGAAGGGCTCATAGGCGAGTTCGACCGGACCGAAGCCCGCCATGTCGTAGGCGGCCTTCAAGCGTTCCACCGCAAGCCCCTCGTCCGGGGCCTCGCCGGCGAAGACGACCGGCCGGCCGGCTGCGATCGGCAGGCCCTGCCGAAGCTGCGGGATCGGCGCCGAAAGGTCGCCCAGAAAGGTAGAGACGAGCGCCTCGATGGAGAAGCGCTGCGCGAACAACCGCGTTTCCGAGAAGCTGCGGGTCGCAAGGTAGGTCTTGATCGACTGGATGAAGCGCCCTTCGCCGGTGCCGGCCAGGGCATGGTCGAGCGCCGCCGGCCCTGCGGCCCGGTGAACCTGCACGCGGGGCGGACGGCCCTCGCTCCAGAAATACAGCGCGGTGCGGAAAATATCGACGGCACCGCCGGCCGAAGGCCAGCTGAGGTTGCGGACCTGCCCATCCTGGCCCAGCAGGGCCACGACCGAATTGGTGGTGCCGAAATCGATGCCGAGCGCACGGGTCATTCAGGGTATCCGGGATGGCCAAAACAAAACCGCGCGGAGAAGCTCCGCGCGGTTGCTTGCTTATGGAGGCCGCGGGGTACCCGCGGCCAGGAGATCAGCTCTGCTGGTCGCGCTTCTTCATGGCGGCGCTCAGGATGTCGCCGAGCGACGCACCCGAGTCGGCGGAGCCGAACTGAGCGATCGCTTCCTTTTCTTCGGCCATCTCCAGCGCCTTGACCGACACGGCGATCTTGTTCGCCTTGCGATCCAGCATGGTGATGCGGGCATCGACCTTTTCGCCGACCGCGAAGCGATCGGGGCGCTGGTCGTTGCGGTCGCGGGCCAGTTCGGCGCGCTTGACGAAGGTGGTGAACTCGCTGCCGGCGATCTTCACCTCGACGCCACCGTCCTTCACCTCGATGATCTCGCAGGTGACGACCTGACCCTTGCGAAGCCCGTCGGTCGGAGCCGGACCATCTTCACCGGGCTTGGTGATGAAGGCTTCGGTGCCGACCTGCTTGATGCCGAGCGAGATGCGCTCCTTCTCGACGTCTACGTCGAGAACCTGCGCCTTCACGACGTCGCCCTTCTTGTAGTCCTCCATGGCCTGCTCGCCCGGACGGTTCCAGTCGAGGTCGCTGAGGTGGACCATGCCGTCCACATCGCCCTCGAGGCCGATGAACAAGCCGAACTCGGTCTTGTTCTTGACCTCGCCCTCGACCACCGAACCGACGGGGAAGTTCTCGGAGAAGCTTTCCCAGGGGTTCGACAGGGTCTGCTTGAGGCCGAGCGAGATGCGACGCTTGATCGGGTCGACCTCGAGGACCTGCACTTCGACTTCCTGGCTGGTGGCCACGATCTTGCCGGGGTGCACGTTCTTCTTGGTCCACGACATCTCGGAAACGTGGATGAGGCCTTCGATGCCTGGCTCCAGCTCCACAAAGGCGCCGTAGTCGGTGATGTTGGTGACACGGCCCGAGAGCTTGGCCTGGATCGGGTACTTGGCCTCGATGCCCTGCCACGGATCGTCGAGCAGCTGCTTCATGCCCAGCGAGATGCGGTGCGTCTCGTGGTTGATCTTGATGATCTTGACCTTGACGGTCTGGCCGATGGTCAGCACCTCGGTCGGGTGGTTGACGCGGCGCCAGGCGATGTCGGTCACATGCAACAGGCCGTCGATACCGCCGAGGTCCACGAACGCACCGTAATCGGTGATGTTCTTGACCGTCCCGTCGATGACCTGGCCCTCTTCGAGGTTGGCCACGATCTCGTGACGCTGCTCGGCGCGGCTTTCCTCGAGCACGGTGCGGCGCGACACGACGATGTTGCCGCGGCGACGATCCATCTTGAGGATCTGGAACGGCTGCGGCACGCCCATGAGGGGGCTGACGTCGCGCACGGGCCGGATGTCGACCTGGGAGCGCGGCAGGAACGCCACGGCGCCATCGAGGTCGACCGTGAAGCCGCCCTTGACCTGATTGAAGATGATGCCTTCGACCTTTTCCTGCTTTTCGAAGGCGCGCTCGAGCTTGACCCAGCTTTCTTCGCGACGGGCCTTGTCGCGCGAGATCACGGCCTCGCCGAGCGCATTCTCGACACGCTCGAGATACACTTCGACGAAGTCGCCGATCTGCGGCGCGGCTTCACGGCCCTGGCTGGTGAATTCCTTCAGCGGCACGCGGCCTTCGGTCTTCAGACCGATGTCGATGACGGCCACGTCCTTTTCGATGCCGACGATGGTGCCGCGAACCACGGACCCTTCGAAAGCCTCGCTCTTGCCGTAGCTCTCTTCGAGCATAGCGGCGAAATCATCGCGCGTCGGAGCGCGTTCAGCATAAACTGCGGACATTGATTCTCCTGGGTGCCCTTTCGGGCGGCGCCGGCGGCTGGTGTGAACGGATTCCCGGGGGCCGATGGATGTAGGCGTGATGCCGACACCCTCCGCCTTGCGGGCGGGCCGGCGCGAACCGGCACACGGGAATTTCGGTGAACGAAGCGATGGGCTCGAAACGAACCTCATTGCAGACGCCGCGCATAGCAGATCACGCAAAGGCCGACAAGTCGGCGCCCGCAATTCTGGGCCCCACCGAGGCCTCACACGGACCGAGAGCGCGAGCCGACACAACCACCGAGGCCACGTAGGCTGACCCTGAGTTGCTCGAGTGCCGTCAAGCGATGCCGTGCCGAAGCCGAGGCGGCTATGGCGCACAGACGCGATCGCCCCCTTGCAAGCCTGCGGCCGACCTTTCTGATGCGGGAGCAGATTTCCTGAAGCTTAGAACAATAGTAACCATTATGCGACACCACTCGTTAAGTGGCCGAGGCCGGTTCGGCGTCGCATGATCGTCCCAGTGTCGCCCCAATGTGGCGTCAGTCGACGATCCACATTGGATTTGACGGGTGCGTGGCACCCAAACACTTAAGCGAGACACACGCGATGCGCGTCGCTAGGACGGATCTACCAGCGCCACTTTCGGCATCGCCCGTCCCCGTGGCCCGGCATCGCCCGCTCATCATGGCCGGGTTCGCCGCCGCGATGGCTTTGGCGCTTGGCGGCTGCGAGACCGTCGGTTCGCTCGAAACGCCTGGCCGCGGCATCGCCGAAGTGCAGGCAGCCAGCAAGGATACGTCCGTCAACATCGCGTCGCTGAGCGATGTGATCAAGCGCAACCCCAACGACTCCGACGCCTATAACACCCGTGGCACCGCCTATGCCCGCACGGGCGACTTTTCGAATGCTATCGGCGACTTCACCAAGGCCGTACAGCTCAACCCCGGCAATGCGGCGGCCTTCACCAACCGTGCGCTCGCTTATCGGCAGACCCGCCACGACGATCTGGCGCTCGCCGATTTCAACCAGGCCATCCAGGCCAATCCGAACCACGCACCGGCCTATCTCGGACGCGGCAACCTGCTGCGCTCGCAAGGGCACCTCGATCAGGCGATGGCGGACCTCAACACCGCGATCCGGCTCTACCCGGAAGGGGCGCAGGCGTTCCATGCGCGCGGCCTCATCCACCAGAAGCAGGGTGAACAAGCCTTGGCGCTGAGCGACTTCGACAATGCGATCGACCGCGACCCGTTCGCGGCAGCGCCCTACGAGGCGCGGGCGCAGAGCCTGACCGCGACGGGCAAATATGCGGCCGCCATCGAGGACTATAATGCGGCCCTGAACGTCAACACCAAGAATGCGATGGCCTGGGCAGGGCTTGGGTTCTGCTACGAAAAGACCGGCAACGCCAACAAGGCGCGAGAGTCGTTCGCGCACGCGAAGGCACTCGACCCGAGCAACCAGGCGGCCGCCGATGGGCTCGCGCGCTTGTCCTGACGCGACAGCGGACGCCTCAAACAACAAAAAGGGCGAAGTGACTAGCACTTCGCCCTTTTTGTTGAACGGCGCCTACCGGCACCCCCTCGAAACACATCCTGGACACTCCGCTCGGTCTGGTTTTCTCCAAACCTTGCAGGATGAGACCCGGCTCTACCCTCTATGCAGCATGCCCGATTGCGGACGCGACCTAAGCTATAGGCGCGTCCTCTTGATCAAAGCCGATCAGGCGGCCGTCGCGGTCTTTACGGTCTTCGGGCGACCCCGGCCCTTCTTCGGCTCGGCCGGCGCGAGATCATCGACGGGCGACAAGGGCGGGCGCACCGCCAAGGCCTTCTTCCGCTGCTGGCCGAGGCCCATTTCCTTGGCAAGGGCGGAGCGGGCGCGCGCGTAGTTGGGCGCCACCATGGGATAGTCGCCGCTCAGGCCCCACTTCTCACGATATTCAGCGGGTGACATGTTGTATTGCGTGCGCAGGTGTCGCTTTAGCGACTTGAACTTCTTTCCATCCTCGAGACAGATCAGGTAATCGTCGGCGACCGATTTCTTGATCGGCACCGCAGGCGCCTTCACCTGCTCGACCGGCTCTTCAACCTTGGTGCCGGCGATTTTCTGCAAAGCAAGATGCACGGAGTGGATCAGGCTCGGCAGTTCGCCGGCCGGAACCGAATTGTGGCTTACGAAGGCGGATACGATATCGGCCGCCATCCCGATGAATTCGATATCCGCATTGCTTTCCGTCATGATGCTCTCCGCAGTTCGGCAAGTAGATAGAGCCGATCGATATTTTCTGCAAGCGGCCTACTAGTGTGAAATCAAGTACGAGCAACAGATTTGAGGAAAAGCCCGGCCTCGACCGGTCGTGCTTCAGTATCCGTAGCGCATCCAAGCAGGACGATGTTGAAGCAGCGAAGCGAAAGAACATCGGCGCTACAGCAAGACGATCGAGCGAGGGGGTCCTCAATCCGGCTGTCTTGACAGGGCGGGTCGATGATCTTGCCGGGGTACGCCATCGGCTCCAGCGCGCCAAGGGACCTGCCAAGACGCAGGCCCGCTCAGGGGCAACGATGATCAGCATGGAAGCGGAAAACCTGCAGGAAGATGGTACCACCACCCCGGCTCGAACGGGGGACCTCTAGATCCACAATCTAGCGCTCTAACCAACTGAGCTATGGCGGCCTGCTTCGCAGAGGTTCGTACCTAGAGGCATCCGGACTGGAATGCAAGCCCGCTCCACAGCCGGGCGGGCCATTGCCTGATGAGTGCGCGGGGGGCAGCCGATCCGCGTCACCGCCACCGTTCAGCGCAAGCGGACCGAAGCAAGCCGGCCCCTTGTCGCCGGCCGCAGCGACACTCCAGCGGCCGGCGTCGTGATGGGGTTCAGCTCAGGCGGCTTCCGTTCGGCACCGCGGCATCTGCCCCGATGAGGCGGATGCCGCCAGAGCCGTCCGCGAGACCAAGCGTCAGCACGTCCGATCGAAACGGGCCGATCTGGCGCGGTGGAAAATTGACGACGGCGCAAACCTGCCGACCCACCAGCGTCGAGGGCTGGTAATGGGTCGTGATCTGCGCCGAAGATTTGCGGATGCCGATCACAGGACCAAAGTCGATCGTCAGCTTGAAGGCAGGTTTGCGGGCCTCGGGAAACGCCTCGGCCGCCACGATGGTACCGGCCCGGATATCGATGCGCTCGAAATCCGCCAGCGTCGCCAAATCGGCCGCATCCTCCGTCATGGTGTCGGCGCCACATCCGCGTCGAAGCCCTTACCGGCCTCCGTTGCACCGCCCCGAGCCCGCTTGCCGACGCTCATCAGACCTTCGGCCAACAGGCGCAACGGCGTCGCCAGCCGCTCGAGGTCGTCGACCCGGCTGGCCAGGGTTTCGCCGCGGGTCAGCTCCCGATCGAGCGCCGCCATGGTGGCGGCCAATCCGGGATCTTCGTCGCGCAGCCAGACCGACACGACCCGGCTCCAGGCCAGCACCAGCCCTTGGGTCTTCAGCGTCCCGGCCTGACCTTCGGTGTTGATGCCCGACGCCTCGAGCATGAACCGCATGGAGTTGAGGGCCGGCCGGTTCATCGCCGCCGCCGCGACCGGATCGCGACGCAGCCAGTCGGCGACGCCCTGCAGTCCGAGCCGGTAGGGTGCCATCGCGTCGAGCCGGCGCATCAGCACGTCGAACAAACGCTCCTTCGGGGTCTCGTCCTTCAGGTCGTTGGTGTTCTGCCGCAGCACGGCTTGATCGATCTTGCGCGAGAAGCCGCCGAGGACGGCGCCCTTGGACGGAAACGCATCGCGGAAGTCGGCCAGCGACAGATTGGCCCGCTCGGCGATCTGCGACACCGAGATGTCCTTCCATTCCCGTTCGGCCGCGAGCTCGAACAGGGCCTCGATGATGGCATCACGGGGCGACGGACGGGGGGCGCTGGCGACCGGAGCCGGATCGTCGTTGACGATCGCTGAGGTATCCGTCGTCTCGTTACGCTGATCGGACATGAGGTCGCTTTCCGGAGGAGTCACTCCGTCGAACTTGAGCCGAACGTCACGGCACATCAAGAGCCATGCCGCCGCAAGGTCAGCGCGACAGTGCGGTCGCCCTTTGCTTGGCGGCCGCCACGGCACGCTCCATCAAGGGATGCAGACCGGCCTCGCCGGTCAGAACCGCCAAGGCCGCGGCCGTTGTGCCGCCCGGCGAAGTGACGTTGCGGCGCAGCAGCTCGGGTTCGGACTCGGGTCGTGCCGCCATCAAGGCTGCGGCACCCTCGACGGTGGCCCGGGCCAGGCGGGCCGCCGTCGGCGCATCGAGCCCCGCCGCGACCCCGGCCTCGGCCAAACACTCGGCCAGCAGAAACACATAAGCGGGGCCCGACCCGGACACGGCCGTCACGGCGTCGATCAGGTCTTCGCGCGGCAGCCATTCGACGCGGCCGACGGCTTCGAGCAGCGCCTGCACGACCGCCCGTTGCCGGACATCCGCATGGGCCTCCGCCGCGACCCCGGTGATGCCCTGCCGGATCGCCGCGGGCGTGTTGGGCATCGCCCGCACCACCAGGGCAGCGCCCGGCAAGGATTGCCGCAGGTCAGCGATCGTCCTGCCAGCCACGACCGACACCAGGATGGTGTTCGGGCCGACGAAGGGACGAAGCGCCAGGGCCGCCGCATCGACCTGTTGGGGTTTGATGGCCAGCACCAGAAGACCCGCCGGCCCGACATCGCGCGCATTGAGCCGCACGCCATGGGCCGTGAGTTCCGCCGCCCGCGTTTCCCCGATCCCGGGATCCACCACGACGATCCGGTCGGCTGGCGCACCCGAATCGAGCCAACCTGCCAGGAGCGCGCCGCCCATATGCCCTGCCCCGACCAGGACCACAGGGCCATCGAGGTCCGCCAGAAGCGAGCCGATCATCGAGCTCAGGCCTCGCCTTCGGTCTCGAACATGACGCTGTCGAGGGCCTCGCGCGCCGGCTTGCCGGCCCAGATGACGAATTGAAACGCTTGATAATAACGATCGCAGGCCGTCACGGCCATCTTCAGAATGGCCTCGCATTGCCGCCCGTCCGGGTCCGCGCCGCCGGCCATCAGCAGGGAATGGCGAAACATCACGACATCTTCGCCCGACCACAGATCGAAATGTCCGATCCACAGGTGTTCGTTGATGGCGGAGATCAGCAGCAGGATTTCGGCGCGCCGCCGGTCAGGCACCTTCAGGTCGAAGGCACACCCGACATGCAGGGCCTCGAGATCCGGCAGCCAGGTGAAGGCCACATGCAGGTCCGACAGTTTACCCGCGACGGAAATGGAGATCTCGTCGCGATCGTCCCGATCGAAGTTCCAGTCGTGCATGGCGGCGATCCGCTCGACCACATCGACGGGATGCTCGGTGCGCTCGGATTCGAAGTGATGCAGCGACATAAACAAGGGATCCGAACTTAAGCGCCGACGCACAGGCCCCAAGCCGGCGTATGGACCCAGGATCGCAAAACCCAGAAATCGCACACATAAACCTGGGACTGACTTGCAAATCGCCCTTTTATCTTTGGCGGATCTGCGAATCACACGTGTTCGACTATAGACCCAACTTCGCGGCGATTGCACGGCTGCGATCATGTCGGGCGGTCCGCGCTTGTGGACAGAGGTCGCAGCAACGGTCGCGCGGACATCGGAACTTGTGGGTTGGGCTGACGTTTGGCTAACGCGGGCGGGACGATGTATTCCCCTCCCATCTTCCAGACCGCGCCAAAGAGCCCGTGACGGCAGCCCCTAGCCGTCGCGGGCTTTTGCTCGAGCAGGCGGCGTGAAGTCCCGGCAAAAGGGAACCACAGCGAGGCCTCTTCGGTCAAAGCAGCGATGACGTCGCCTGGCTCGGATACGAAAAGACGCGGTAAGGATCGGCAGGCGGATGAAGATCACGCCTGGGCACGCTCAGACTGCGACCATCCCGATATCCGGCGGGACAGCGCCCGCCGGAGAAGACGCATGTCAGGCCGAAAGGGCGCTCGACGGGCCACGACGCCGGCTCTTGCGATCGAAAAACAGCACCTGGCTGATCACGGCACGCAAAGTGTCCACGCTGAACGGCTTGGCGATCAGGAAGGCCGGCTCGGGGGGCGCACCGGTGAGGAACCGCTCCGGATAGGCGGTGATGAACACCACCGGCACCTCGAAGCTTTCCAGAATCTCGTTGACGGCCTCCAACCCGGAACTGCCATCGGCGAGCTGGATATCGGCCAAGATCAGGCCCGGCTGGGCTTGGGTCTGGATCGCCGCCAGCGCCTCGCGGTGGGTTCGAGCCACGTCGATGACGCGGTGGCCGAGCTCTTCCACGAGGTTCTGCAAGTCGAGCGCAATCAGCGGCTCATCCTCGATGATCAGCACATCGGTGGCGATCTGAGCGGCGATTTCCGAATTGGCGCGATCGAGATAACCCTTGAGATCGCTGGGCGCGCATTCGAGGGCCTTGGCGGCCTGCTCGACCGAGAAACCCTCGAGGGCGGTGAGCAGCAGCGCAATGCGGGGGCGAAGCGAGATCGCCTCGAGCCGCCGCCCCGTACCTCCATCGTCGGCCGCATCGGCGCCGGAATCCGGGGCGCTGTTCACCGCCACGGCACCCCAAAGTTTCAAAAACAGCCGGTACAGCGCCGTGCGCGGATCGTCGCCAGCCTCGAAGCCTTCAGGATCGGCGACGATCGCCTCCAGGGTTTCGACCACATAGGCGTCGCCACTCCGCTGACTTCCGGTGAGCGCACGCGCAAAGCGGCGCAGATGCGGCAGATGGGGCGCAATCGCCTGCGATATCGACATCAACAACTCTCTCGGAGGTAAAACTACCCCTGACCCAACGAAAAACGACAGAAGAGGTTCCAAACGCGGAACTCTCTTTTTAGCGCTGCGTTGAACAAGCATCGACGCGAGCGGTCTTCCGTCACCACCGTTCGCGTCAGGTCGCAGGATAGGTCATGGACGGCGTCGTCGCAAGGTTCGGCGCGGGTCGGTTTGGAGCAGGTTGGAATGAGGGATAACAACGAGGGCGGATCGCAGGAAGGCGGGTTTGCCAATCAGCAAGCCGCGGATGCTTCTGCCACCGGCTCGACCCCGACCCTTCCGACCGTCGCCGGCACGGGCACTTCCGATGATGCGCCGACCGAGTTGAGGCCGGTCTCGGCCGACATGCATCAGTTTATCGGCCGTCAGCTGAGGGCGGTGTTCGACGATGTGGCCAAGCAGCCCGTGCCTGACCGGTTCCTCGAACTGATGAAGCAGCTCGACGGTAAGACCAGCGCCGGCTGATCGATCGCCTACTGTCGCAGTCTCGGTGCCGCGTCCGGCTCGACCGGGCGGCAGGCCGCCACCGCGGCGCCGATCTTCGAGGCATCGAGCATTATTCGGGTCGTCTGGGCTGCAGTCAGGGCCCGCGTCAGGACGCAGTGGCATGTCGATAGGCACAGTGCGGCATCGCCGCCCGTGAGGCCGCATTGGCGGCGGCACTGCTGGAGAAACGCCGCGGCGTCGGCGGGATCGCGCAGGGGATCGACCGGGGTCGACGGCCATCCCGTTCCCAACCCCAGCATCAGGGCCCCGACCAGCACGGGTTGATGCACGAGGTAGAGCCCAAGCGAGTGCCGGCCGCTCCAACGGAGCGCGCCACCGACCCATGCAGGCCTGTCAGGCACGCGCGCCAGCACGGCAGCGAGGCGCCAAGGCCAACGGGAGCGGCCCACCGCCAGTCCGGCCAGGACGACCCCGAGCCAAGGCAGTGTCGGGCGGAAATCGAGGCTCGCCGGAAGGTTGGCCGTGAGACCCGTCCAGGCCCAGCCGGTTCCGAGCGGAAGCCGGACCAGCAGAGGCGCCAGCGTGGCCACTCCGGCCAACCCCAGCAGCACGGGGGTGCGCATCCGGATCGCCATAAGGGCGCACAGGCTGGTGACGGCGATGCAATGCAGGATGCCGAACCAGACCGGCGCCGACGGCGACAGAACCAGGGTGGCGCCCGTGACCAACAGTGCGCAAACCCCGACCCGGGCGAGGCGCGACGCCATTCGGCCCATCGTCACGCCCCGCAGCCGAGCGACGCCGAGACTGATGCCCGACACCAGCAGAAAGGCACCCGCTACGCCGTGACCCAGAATGCGCCAGGGCAGCGCGGCGCCGGGATCGAGGGCCAGAAGCCCGAAAGCGTGCAGGTCCCATGCGGCGTGATAGGCCAGCATACCCAGCAGGGCACAGCCACGTGCGGCGTCGAGCCAGGGGAGGCGTCCGGCCCCTGCCCCAGGGTCGCCTTGGGATTGACACGTCTCCCCCGCAGGGAGGCGCGTCCTGTCAACATGGCTCGCCGTCACGGTCGAGCCGCAGCCAGGATGCGAAGGGTCGCGACGGGCGCGGCCGCAGGATCGACGGGTCGGGCCCCATGCGCCGTATCGGAATTGTCGCAGCCATCCTCGCCTTGGCGGCCGCGGTCTGGATCTGGCCCTATCTGGGCGCTTATTCGCTGGCCCAGGCGGCCTTGCGGCACGACACGACCGCGGTGGCGGCGCGCCTGAATGAGCCCGCGCTGAAGCGCTCCCTGGCCCGTCAGATCGTTGCTGCCTATCTGGCGAAAAGCGGGCGCGGCGACCACATGGGCGGCTTTCAGCGCGGCCTCGCGACGGCGGTCGGCGCCTCGGTGGCATCGCCCTACCTCGATCAGTTGCTGACCCCGGACGCGATCGCAACGCTGCTCGGGCAGGGACGCATCGGCGCGCTGACGATCGGCGACCGGCAGATCGCCATCAATCGCGAGGTGCCGAGCTTGTCGGCGCTCTACGATGGGCATCTGGCCGATGTGGTTCTCCATTCCTTCTACGACGGGCTGTTGAGTTTCCGCCTGTCGGTGCCGGCGACGGCGGGGTCCGACGGCGCCTATGGCATCCATCTCCGCCTGAGCGGCCTCACCTGGCAATTGTCGGGCCTCGACCTGCCGGGAGACGTGCTCGACCGCATCGCCACCGACGCGATCGCGGCGGAACACGGCGCCGCTCAAACCAGCCCCTGAACTCACACCGGAACGCGGACGCTCGCCCGCAAGCCGCCGAGCGGCGACTCGCCCAACTGGATGTCGCCCCCGTGCGACCGGGCGATGTCGCGCGCGATGGCAAGCCCGAGGCCCGTGCCGCCGGCATCCTGGTTGCGGGCCTCGTCGAGGCGGAAGAACGGGCGGAACACGTCGTCGCGCTTGTCGAGCGGGATGCCGGGACCGTCGTCGTCGACATGGATCGTCAGGAAGCGGGCGTCGCGCACCGCCCGCATGGCGACGCGCCCTCCATAGCGTTGGGCGTTGCCGACAAGGTTCGCGAGGCAGCGCTTGAAGGCGTCGGGCCGCACCGCCACGGCGCTTTCCCCGAGGATCTCGAGCTGCACGCTGCGGCCATGGCGCCCGGCATCCTGACGCAGATCCTCGAGCAGGGCCGCGATGTCGACCATCGTCGAGCTTTCCCCGGCATCGCCGCGCGCAAAGGCCAGATAAGCGCCCAACATGCGGTTCATCTCGGCGACGTCGGCCTCCATGTCGGCCGTGTCAGGGCCCTGGCCGATCAAGGCCAACGACAGCTTGAAGCGCGTCAGGATGGTGCGCAGATCATGGCTCACCCCGTTCAGCATGGTGGTGCGCTGTTCCATCGACCGCTCGAGGCGCCGCTTCATCTCCAGAAACGCATAGCCGGCGCGCCGCACCTCGAGCGCGCCGCTCGGCCGGAACTCGACCATGCGGCCCTTGCCGAGGTTCTCGGCCGCGGCGGCCAACCGCAGGATCGGCTTGATCTGGTTGCGCAGGAAGGCGATCGCGATCGTCAACAATACGATCGAGGTGGCCAGCATCCAAAGCAGGAAGATGTGGGAGTTCGACGCATAAGCGGCGCTGCGCCGCGCCATGACGCGCAACACCGCATCGTCCATCTGGATGCGGATCTCGATCATTGAGGAACGGCCAACCGTGTCGATCCAGAACGGCAGCCCGATCTGCTTGCGAATCTCGGCCGAAAGCGAGTTGTCGAGCAGCGAAAAGAACGGTTTCGGCAGCGGCGGCGGCAAGGGCTGCTTCGGCAGCACATCGACGTCGAGCCCCAGGCGTTCGAAGGCGATGCGCTCCAGGGTGTCGTCGGTGCCGTCGGCCGGCAGGCTGCGGTGCAGGTCGACCAGCGCCGCAATGTCCTGCGTAAGGGCAACCGACAGCCGGTAGGTGACGGCCTGCCAATGCCGTTCCATGAAGAAATAGGCGATCACGCATTGCAGCAGCACCACCGGGATCACGACGATCAACAGCGCCCGGGAATAAAGCCTCTTCGGCATCCAGTCGGCGAAGCGACGCTTGGCGGAGGTCCAGCCCCGCCACAGGTCGCGCAGCAGCAGCCGGGACATGCGCCGTGGGCGGGCCTCAGAGGTCGACAACGAGGCGATAGCCCATCCCCCTCACAGTCTGCAGCAACAAGGGCTCGGCGGGATCGCGCTCGATCTTGCGGCGCAGCCGGTTGATCTGCACGTCGATCGTGCGTTCGTTGGCGGATTCGCCGGAGGCCCCCAGCGCTTCGCGCGAAACGGTGTCGCCACGAGCCGCCGCCAGCACGGTCAGGATTTCGCGCTCGCGCTCGCTGATCCGCACGCCGGCGTCGCCCTGCCGCAACTCGCCCCGCTCGACCTCGAACACGAAATCACCGAACCGCACCGCCTGGCCGTTGGCACGCGGCGCGGCGCGGGGCACGGCGCGACGCAGGATCGAGGCGATGCGCAGCAGCAGCTCGCGCGGCTCGTAGGGCTTCGTCAGGTAGTCGTCGACGCCCGCCTCGAAGCCCCGCACCTTGTCGTCCGCCTCGGCCCTGGCGGTCAGCATCAGGATCGGCACATCCGAGGCGCGGCGCAGTTCGGTCGCGAAATCGAAGCCGTTCTGCCCGGGCATCATGGCGTCGAGCACGATCAGGTCGAAGGCGAAATGTTTCAGATGGCTCCAGGCCTCGTCGGCATTGCCGGCGAGCGTCACCCGATAGCCGTCCTTGGCCACGAAACGGGCCAGCAATTCGCGGATGCGGCGGTCGTCGTCGACCAGCAGAAGGTGCTGGGCGTCGTCCCGCAGCGCCGCTGCGGCGATGTCCGGCTCGGGGCCGCTCACGAACGGCCGACCTGGGCCACCGTGGCCAACTCGGGCCACACGGTGGCCGCGACCTCGGCCCGGGCGTCGCGGTCCACCAGCGCCAGCAAAAACTCGATGGCGCGCTGATGCGCATCATCGGGCAGGTCGCGCAGGGCCGAGCGGAACCGTTCGGATTGCAGGCGCGCCAGATCGTCCGCCAGCGCCCGACCGCTCGGGGTCACGAACAACAACCGCTGCCGCCGATCCGTCGGCCCGGCATAGGTCGACACGAAGCCGCCATCGACGAGGTCCTTCATCACCCTGGCCAGGCTCTGCTTGGTGATACGCAACAGGTCAAGCAGCGCCGCCACCGTCATGCCGGGTTGGCGGCTGACAAAATGCAGCACCCGGTGATGGGCCCGGCCAAACCCGTAGGTCTCGAGCAGGCGATCCGCATCGCCGACGAAATCCCGGTATGCGAAGAACAACAGTTCGATCAGGTCGTAGAGCGGACGCTCTTCGGACACCTGAGTCTCCGTCCGCAACTGGACAACGTCGCTCAACACATCCGCCTCGCCCATGTCGATGAGCCGGCATTCTGATCGCCGAATGTGGCATTCATAGCCGTGAAGCGGCCGCAAGGTCGAGCCCGGGATTTAGCGGCTTCCGAGGACGCCGCAAAGAACCGACCGATCCGGAGCGATCATCAATACAACCACAAGGTGCTGTTAGGAGATCGGCGCCAGGATCATCCCGTCCAGGGAGGGTCGCCACGTGCTTTTGATTTTCCACCGATCCCGACACGGCAGCATGGCGGTCGAATTCGCCTTCATGGCGCCGGTGTTGATGCTTTTCGTGTTCGGCACCGTCGGCTTCGGCATCGAGCTGGCGATCGCGAGCGGGCTGCAGCAGCTCGCCGCCGAGGCTGCCCGGGCTTCCGTCGGCGGCCTCAGCGACAGCGAGCGGGCGAACATCGTCCAAAGCTTCGTCGCCAGCCACGTGGCTGCCTACCCGTTCCTCGACGTGCGACAGCTTTCGGTCACGACGGCGCCGCTGACGGCACCCGTGGCGGCCTATCAGGTGTCGCTCAGCTACGACCTGTCGTCTCAGGTGGTCGGCCAGTTCAACCGCCTGATCCCGGCGCTGCCGACGCGGCTGCTGCGCTCGGCCGTGGTGATGACCAGCAATGGCCTTTAGCGCCCCCTTCCCGCCCCGCGCCCTGCTGAACCGGCTTCGCGGGCACCTCGGCGCCTTCGGGCCCGACCGCAACGCCGCCGCCGCAATCCTGATGGCGCTCCTCAGCATGGTGTTGATCGGCACCACCGCCATCAGCCTGGACGGCGGAACCGTCTTTCTCGCCAAGCGCAAGCAACAGGCCGCAACCGACATGGCCGCCATGGCGGCCGCCGCCACACCCGGGCGCGCCGCCGCCAGCGCCACCGCCCTGCTGACCGCCAACGGCTACGCGACCGCTTCCCTGCAGGTCGAGACGGGACGCTTCGTGGCCGATAGCAGCCTCGCCGCCGCGGCCCGCTTCCAGCCGGACGTGAGCGCCGCCGCCACCGCGGTGCGCATCACCACCAGCACCGTGCAGCCCCTCATCTTCGGCAGCGCCCTTCGGGCCCTGGCCGGCACCGGGGATCGCAGCGACGGCTTCACGATCCGCACCGCCGCGATCGCCCGCAAGCAGGACCTCGCCGCCTTTACGCTCGGGAGCGGCGTGGCCGACCTCGACGCCGGATTGTTGAACGCGCTGCTCGGCAGCCTTCTCGGCACTCACGTGTCCTTGTCGCTTCTCGACTATCAGTCGCTGGCGGCCGCCAAGCTCGATCTGTTCGACTTCAGCGATGGCCTGGCGACCCGGATCGGCGTGACGGGGGCAAGCTACGGCACGCTCGCGACGCAGGTCGTCACCCGCTCGGCGGGGCTGGCCGCCCTGGCCGACACGCTGTCGGGCAATGCCGGCGCGGCCGCGGTGATCCGCAACGTGGCGGCCGCGACTCCGGCCGGTGGCGGCGTTCTCGACCGCATCATCGATTTCGGGGCGGCCAGCAGCGTGACGGTGGGCGCGAGCCATCCCGTCACGGCCCGCGTTTCGGCGCTCGATCTGTTGACCGCGCTGGCCCGGCTCGGCGGCGACGGGCAGTTGATGAGCCTCGATCTCGGCGCCAGCTTGCCGGGCCTCGGCAGCACGCAACTCATGTTCGCCCTCGGTCAGCCGACGCAGAGCACAGGCCTCGTCGCCGTCGGGTCCGAGGGGGCGATCCTGCGCACGGCGCAGATCCGGCTCGCTTTGACGACGCAGCTCGCAGCCCCGGGCCTGCCGGGCAATCTGCTGAACGTGTCGGTCGTTCTCGACGGCGCCCCCGCCGTCGCCAGCCTGGACGCGATCAGCTGCGCCCAGGGGGCCGCCCAGGCCAGCGTCACCCTAGGGGTCACACCCGGCCTGGCCAGCGTGCGGATCGGGTCGATCGCGGCGGCCGACGTGTCGCGCCTCGCCGTGACGCCCACGCTCGATCCTGCCCTGGTGTTGAACGTTCCCGGTCTTGTCAGCGTCGGCGCGAGCGGTCAGGCCGCCATGGCGGCCATCAGCCCCATCCCGGTCGCCTTCACGGCCGCCGACATCCTGGCCGGAACCCGCAAAACCGTGGCGACGCCCGTCAGCCTGGCCGACACCCTGGCCGGAGCGATGCGCAACACCAGCCTGACCGTCAGCCTGCTGGGCGCGAAGCTGCCGATCCCCGGGTTGAACACCGCCGTGCAGGCAGCCCTAGTGGCCGCCGCGACGCCGATCGACCTGGCCCTGGAGCGCATCCTGGCGCTGATGGGGGTGTCGGTCGGCACCGCAACGACCTCGGTCACCGGGGTGCGCTGCGGGCAAGGCCTGCTGGTGCAATAAGGGGCGCTGCCGCCCATCAAGGCGCCGACTGCCCCGGAAGAGGGATCAGCAGGCCGCGCGCGGCTTCCGCCAACGCAGCCAGCGCCGCCACGGCGAAATCGTCCTGCACCCGCCGTCGGCTCGAACCGGCGATCGCCGTGGCGCTTCGACGCGCGACGGCCAGCACGGCCTCGATGCCCTGGTTATAGGCCAGCGCCTCGGCATGGGTCATGGCCTCCAGCGAGGGGGTCGCGTTCATCCTGCCATCCTTTCAGCCCGGTGTTTCGATCCCGCGGCTTGAATCGACATGCGGCGATATTGCGGCGCAAACTTTTCCCGTTTGGCGCGTTGGCGGTCGGGTAAGCGTGAGCATAGCCTTACGCGGCACAGTCGATCCGAAGGGGACAGAATGAATATGATGATCCGTGAGCGCGGTCTGCAAGAAGGCTCTCCGCATCCTCACGGCGCCCTTTGGGATGGCCGTGGCACCAATTTCACGCTGTTCTCGGCGCATGCCACCAAGGTCGAGTTGTGTCTCTTCGACAGCACCGGCAAGACGGAAACGGCCCGCATCGCCCTGCCGGAATATACCGACCAGATCTTCCATGGCTATCTGCCGGAGGTGAAGCCCGGCCAGCTCTACGGTTACCGGGTCCACGGCGCCTACGAGCCCGCGCAGGGGCACCGCTTCAACCCGAACAAGCTGCTGCTCGACCCCTACGCCCGCGCCCATTTCGGCGACCTCGTCTGGGATGCGGCCTTGTTCGGCTACAATATGGAATCGGGCGACGACCTGAGCTTCGATGAGCGCGACAGCGCGCCTTTCATGCCGAAGTGCATCGTGGCCGACACCCATCAGGCGGGCGAATGGCAACGCAAGAACCCGCGTCACAAGTGGTCCGACACCGTTATCTACGAAACCCACGTGCGTGGTTTCACCAAGCTGAACACAGGCGTTCCGGAAGAGCTGCGCGGCACCTATGAAGGGCTCGCCAGCAAGGAATCGATCCGCCACATCAAGGACCTCGGCGTCACGGCGGTCGAGCTGCTGCCGATCCATACCTTCGTCACCGACAAGTTCCTGACCGACAAGAACCTCACCAACTTCTGGGGCTACAACACGATCGGCTTCTTCGCGCCCGATCCGCGCTATTCGGCCGACCCGCTGAGCAGCGTGCAGGAATTCAAGAACATGGTGGCCCGCTTCCACGACGCGGGCCTCGAGGTGATCCTCGACGTCGTCTACAACCACACGGCGGAAGGCAACGAGCGCGGACCGACCTTGTCGTTTAAGGGCATCGACAACGTGTCCTACTACCATCTGCAGCCCGACAACCCGCGCTACTACAACAACGACACCGGCACCGGGAACACCTTCAACCTCGCCCATCCGCGCGTCATGGGCATGGTGGTGGATTCGCTCCGCTACTGGGTGCAGGAGATGCACATCGACGGCTTCCGCTTCGATCTCGCCTCGAGCCTGGCCCGCGGCCCGCAGGGCTTCGACAAGCGCAGCGCCTTTTTGCAGGTGTGCTCGACCGACCCGGTGCTTTCCACCGCCAAGCTGATCGCGGAGCCCTGGGATATCGGGCCGGGTGGCTATCAGGTCGGCAACTTCCCGCCGGGCTGGGCGGAGTGGACCGATCGGTTCCGCGACGACGTGCGCGATTTTTGGCGCGGCCAGGCTTCGATCGGCTCCATCACGTCGCGGTTGTGCGCCTCGGAGGACACATTCAATAACGACGGCCGCCGGCCCTGGTCGTGCATCAACTTCGTGTCGGCCCACGACGGCTTCACCATGAAGGACGTCGTCACCTATAACGAGAAGCACAACGAGGCCAACGGCGAGAACAGCCAGGACGGCAACAGCGACAACCGCTCGTGGAACTGCGGCGTCGAGGGCCCGACCGAAGACGAGGCCATCCTCGAGCTGCGGTCACGCCAGAATCGCAACCTGATGGCGACGCTGTTGTTCTCGCAGGGCACGCCGATGATCCTGGCCGGCGATGAGTTCGGACGCTCGTCGCTCGGCAACAACAATGCTTATTGCCAGGACAACGAGATTTCCTGGGTCAATTGGGATATTGGTGATTACGGTGATAAGCTGCTCACCTTCACCAAGCGCTGCGTGGCGCTGCGGCACAAATATCCTGTGCTGCGCCGCAATCGCTTCTACACGGGCGAGCTCGACCAAGAGCACGGCGTCCACGACGTGCGCTGGATCCGGCCCGACGGCGAGGACGAACGGCAGGAAGACTGGACCGATTACGCCAAATGTGTCGGCATGCTGATGGACGGCCGGGCCCAGATTCATTCGGTGCCGCAGCAGGGCGATCATGCGACAGTGCTGCTGCTGCTCAACGCCCATTTCGAAGAGATCGACTTCACGCTGCCCGATGAGCCGGATGGCAAGGAGTGGACCCTGCTGCTCGACACAAACGACCCAGAGGAAAAGCGCGAAAAGTTCAAGATCGGCGCTACCTACGAGCTTGGCCCGCGCACCCTGTCGCTCTTCGTGCTCAACACGCGCCATCCGGCGCCCGAGCCCGATCCGAAGCGCAAGACCGTCGAAGAATAGGACATACGATGACCAACGCGACCGCGCCGCAGAGCGCGGCGCCCCACGGCGTGGAATGGCGGCCCGGCGAGGGCACGCTGTTTCGACTTTGGGCGCCGAAACACGACTCGATCGACCTGGTGATCGAAGGGGCTGGCGCATCGCGCCACCCCATGTCGGTCAAGGCCGAAGGCTGGAAGGAAGTGCTGGTGCCCGAGGCCGGGCCCGGCACGCGTTACCGTTTCGGCCTGCCTGACGGCCTGCTGGTGCCGGACCCCGCGTCCCGGTTCCAGCCGGATGACGTGCATGGCGCCAGCGAGGTCGTCGACCCCGCTGCCTTTGTCTGGTCCGACCGCGACTGGGCGGGGCGCGATTGGCACGAGGTGGTGCTTTATGAGCTCCACATCGGTACCTTCACGCCGGAGGGGACCTTCCAGGCCGCGATCGGCAAGCTCGACCATCTGGCGGCCCTCGGAGTCACGGCGGTCGAGGTGATGCCGGTGTCGGATTTCCCGGGCCTGCGCAATTGGGGCTACGACGGGGTTCTGCCTTACGCGCCCGACGCCACCTACGGCCGGCCGGAAGACTTCAAGGCCTTCGTGTCGGCCGCTCACGGGCGCGGCATCGCGGTGATCCTCGACGTGGTGTACAACCACTTCGGGCCGGACGGAAATTACCTCGGGGCCTATGCGCCGGGGTTCTTCACCGAGCGGCACCACACGCCCTGGGGCGCCGCCGTCAACGTCGATGGCGACCATAGCGGGCCGGTGCGCGACTATTTCATCGGCAACGCCCTGTATTGGCTGACGGAGTTCCACCTCGACGGCCTCCGCTTCGACGCCGTGCATGCCATTTTGGACGACAGCGACCTGCACCTGCTGCGCGAGCTGGTCGAAACCGTACGAAACAGCGTCACCGAACGGCCGATCCACCTCCTCCTCGAGAACGAGGACAACGTGGCGAGCCGCCTCAAGCGGGACCACGACGGCAGCCTCGGCCGCTACACGGCGCAATGGAACGACGACGTCCATCACGTGTTGCATGTTGCCGCGACCGGCGAGGACCGCGGCTATTATGAGGCCTATGCGAACAAGACCGAGCTGCTCGGCCGGGCGCTGGCGGAGGGTTTTGCCTATCAGGGCGAGTTCATGCCCTATCGAGACAGCGAACGCGGCGAGCCGAGCGCCGGCCTGCCGCCCGGCGCCTTTGTGGCCTTCCTGCAGAACCATGACCAGATCGGCAACCGCGCCTTCGGCGAACGCATCGGCGCCGTGGCGAAGCCGGGTGCCCTGCGGGCCGTGTCGGCCGTCGCTTTTCTGCTGCCGCAGATCCCGATGCTGTTCATGGGAGAGGAATGGGGGGCTTCGACGCCGTTCCTGTTCTTCTGCGACTTCGAGGGCGAGCTTGCCGAAGCGGTGCGGACCGGACGGCGCGAAGAATTCAAGCGCTTCCCGGAATTCCAGGATCCCGCCATGCGGGAACGCATCCCGGACCCGGAAGCCGCCGAAACCTTCGTGGCCTCCAAGCTGAAATGGGACGAGATCGATCAGGCGCCACACCACGACCAGCTCGCCTGGACCCGGCGCATCCTTGCGGTGCGCCGCACCTCTATGGTGCCCCTGACGCGCAGCATGGATGGCCATGCGGCGACCTTCCGGACGCTGGGCCCTGGCGCCGTCGCGGTGACCTGGACCACCCGGGACGGCACGCGCCTCCACCTCGACGCCAACTTGAAGGCAGACCCGCAGGACGGTTTCGAGGCGCCATCTGGCACGGAGCTGTGGCTCGAAGGCCAGGCCGAAGCCCGACGCCTCGGACCCTGGTCGGTACGCTGGACCGTGCAGCAGCCGACCCGGTAGACAAAGGGCGCGCGCCCGCGCCCGCCCACCACGCTTCGACGCGCCGCCGACATCTGCGGCGCGTGTTCCATGTCAAGGCCCGCTTCGGTTCGGACCCCGTTCCACCGACGCCCGGAGGTTCCCCCCCATGACGCCGCGCGCCACATACCGTTTCCAGTTCACGCCCGACTTCGGCTTCGACGATGCCGCCAAGCTCGCGCCCTATCTGGCCAAGCTCGGCATCAGCCATCTGTACGCCTCGCCCTACCTGAAGGCGCGGCCGGGTTCGACCCACGGCTACGACATCACCGACCACAACGCCCTCAACCCGGAACTTGGCGGCGAGGCGGCGTTCGAGCGCATGCATGAGGCCCTGAAGGCGGCCGGCCTCAACCAGGTGCTCGACTTCGTGCCGAACCACATGGGCGTTGGCGGTGCCGACAGCCCTGTCTGGCTCGATGTGCTGGAATGGGGTCCCGATGCGGTGCATGCGGGCTGGTTCGACATCGAGTGGAACCCTGACCGCCCTGACCTGAAGAACAGCGTGCTCGTGCCGTTCCTGGGTCAGCAATACGGGGCCGAACTCGAAGCCGGCCAGTTGATGCTGAAATACGACGCCGACACGGGCAGCTTCGCGGTCTGGGCCTATGACAACCACAAGCTGCCGGTGTCGCCGCTGCATTACGCCACGATCCTGGGCGCCGGCAGCCGGGGCCTCGAGCGGCTCGGCGACGAATTTTCGGCGTTGCCGAACTGGCGCCCGCAACAGCGCGAACGCGCCGAAGAGCTGAAAGGCATTCTGGCCAAGGCCACGCAGGAGCGCCCGGCGGCCCGCAAGTCCGTCGAAGACGCCGTGGCGCTGTTCAACGGCAAGCCTGGCGAAGCCGGCACCTGGGCGCGGCTCGACGCCCTGATCCGGCAGCAGCATTGGCGCCCGGCGCATTTCCGCGTCGCGGCCGACGACATCAACTACCGGCGCTTCTTCAACATCGCCGAACTGGCAGGCCTGCGCATGGAGGTGCCGGTCGTGTTCGACGATTCGCACCGCCTCGTCTTCGACCTGCTCCGCCGCGGCATCATCGATGGCCTGCGCATCGACCACATCGACGGCCTGCTCGACCCCAAGGGCTACCTCGACCGTCTGCGTGAAAAGGCGCCGCCGTCCCCCGACGGGCAGCCCTTCTATCTGGTGGTCGAGAAGATTCTGGCCGACCATGAAAAGCTGCAACCGGAATGGCCCATCCAGGGCACAACCGGCTACGAGGTGACGAACCTGCTGCTTGGCGTCATGCTGGACGCCCGCAACGAAGGGGCCTTCAGCCGCATCTACGCGAATTTCACGGGCGAAACCAAGGGCTTCAACCGCATCCTGCGCGAGTGCAAGAAGCGCATCATGGACAATGAGATGGCGGGCGAGCTGAACGGGCTCGCCAAGGCCGCCGTGGCGATCGCGCTGCAGAAGCCCGCCACCGCCGACTTCACCCGCAACATCCTGCGGCGCGCCATCCGTGAGGTGGTGGCAAGCTTCCCGGTCTACCGCACCTATCTCGACTTCGAAGGCGAGCCGACCTGGTTCGATCGCTTCACGGTGGATCAGGCCGTCAGCCAGGCCCGCAAATACGAAGGCTCGATCGACCCTTCGGTCTACAGCTTCGTCACTGCGATCCTGACCGGCGACCTCGTGGCGCAGCCGGGCTCCGGCTATAGCCGCAGCGCCGTGCTGCGCTGTGCCATGAAGCTGCAGCAATATAGCGGCCCGGTGATGGCCAAGGGTCTCGAGGATACGGCCTTCTACCGCTACAACCGCTTCATCGCGCTGAACGAGGTCGGCGGCCACCCGCAGAAGTTCGAAACGTCGCTCGACGATTTCCACAAGGCCAATGCAGAGCGCGCCAAACACTGGCCGAACGCCATGCTGGGCACCTCGACCCACGACACGAAGCGCGGCGAGGACACGCGCGCCCGTCTCGCCGTGCTGTCCGAGATCCCCGACGAATGGGCGACGCAGTTGCCGACCTGGAGCCGCGTGCTCGGCATCGAGGAAAGCCAGGCAGACCCCGATGCGGCGCCCGACCGCAACGACATCTACGCCATCCTGCAGACGCTTGTCGGCACATGGCCGCCGGAACTGCTCGATCGGCCGCAGCCCGAGGCCGTGCAGGCCTATGCGGAGCGCCTGAAGGGCGCCATGACGAAAAGCATGCGCGAAGCGAAGCTGCATTCGTCCTGGGCGGCCCCCAACGAGGATTATGAAGGCAAGACCCTCGCCTTCATCGACGAAGCGTTGACGGGATCGCGGTCGGCCGAGTTCCTGCCGGCCTTCCTGCCATTCGCGGCGCGCGTGGCGGAACTCGGGGTGGCCAACAGCCTGATCCAGACGACCCTGAAGCTGACCCTGCCGGGCGTGCCCGACATCTACCAGGGCACCGAATTGTGGGACCTGTCGATGGTCGACCCGGACAACCGGCGCTCGGTCGATTTCGAGGCCCGGGCGGCCCTGCTCGACGCTGTGGCGGCGACGCCCATCGGCGATCTGCTGCCGCGCTGGCTCGACGGCGGCATCAAGCTGGCCGTGCTGACCCGCCTTCTGCACCTGCGTGCCCAGCACCCGGGGCTGTTTGCCGCAGGCGATTACCAGCCCCTGCACGCATCGTCGGACGACACCGTCGCCTTCGAGCGCCGGCATGACGGTGACGCGCTCGTGGTGGCGGTGGCCCGCTTTCCGGCGCGGCACCGGTCGCATGGCGGCCCCTCGGGCAGGATCCAGCTGCATGGCGCCGGTGGCGCGACATGGCGCGACGTGCTGACCGACCGTCAATTGACGTCGGACGGCACCACCCTTCAGGCCGCGGAGCTTTTCGCCACCGTGCCGATCGCGGTCCTCCTGCGCGACCGCTGACGACGCTGCGCCGCCGCTCTGCTAACATGATGGCGAGCGGGGGGGTGGAATGAACGGCATTGCAACTGTGGCTGCGGCCGCGATCTCCTTCGTGGGATCGCATTTCGTTCTGTCGCACCCGCTGCGCCGGCCGCTCGTGGCCCGGATCGGCGAGACCGGCTTCAGCATCCTGTATTCGGTTGTGGCCATCGCGACGCTGGGCTGGCTGTCCAAGGCCGCCCAAGCCGCCCCGGCGACCGATTTCCTCTGGCCGGTCGGCGATGGGATCTGGGCACTGGCGACGGTGCTGATGCTGGTGGCGTCCGTCCTGCTGATGGGCTCGCTCATCGGCAACCCGGCCCTGCCGGGTCCGGCCGGCGCCCTCCCGGAGCAGGCACGCGGCGTTTTCGCGATCACCCGGCATCCGATGATGTGGTCCTTCGCGCTGTGGGGCTTCTGCCACATCCTGGTGTATCCGCAGGCCGCCACGATCGTGGTGGCGCTGGCCATCATCGTGCTGGCGCTCGTCGGCGCCGCCCTGCAGGATCGCAAGAAGGAGCGGCTGCAGCCTGAGCGCTGGCCGACCTGGGAAGCCCGCACGAGTTTCTGGCCGCTTGCGGCGGTGGCGTCCGGCCGGGCGCAGCTCACCGGGCTCAAGCCCCACACCTGGCTCGGGGGCGTCGTGGTCTGGCTCGCGGCCACCTGGGCTCATATCCCGCTGGCGGGCTGGCCAGCCGGCATCTGGCGCTGGATCGGCTGACCGGGATGGTCGCGGCGGTGGCCAAACCGGTGTCGAGCCGCTAGGGCTCAGGCGGTCCTTCGCAACAGAGGCCCGGCAACAAGCGGAACACGGATGGTCACCACGCTTCTGACGACGCGGCGCTTCGCGCCGCTCTTCGCCTGCCAGTTCCTGTCGGCCTTTAACGACAACTTCCTCAAGAACGCCCTGGTGCTGCTCATCCTGTATCGGCTGGGCGGCTCGGGCGCCGAGACGCTGGTGACGCTCGCGGGCGGCATCTTCATCGCGCCGTTCTTCTTCCTGTCGGGGCTCGGCGGCCAACTGGCCGATCGCTACGACAAGGCCAAGGTGGCGCAATGGCTGAAGCTCGCCGAGATTGGCGCCGCCGCCTTGTCGGTTGCGGGCTTCTGGCTTCACTCAATTCCCGTCCTGTTCGCGGCGCTGGCCCTGTTTGGCGTCATCGCGGCGCTGTTCGGCCCGGTGAAATACGGCATCCTGCCCGACCATCTGCGGCCGGAGGAGCTCGGCACCGGCAACGCCCTGGTCGAGGGCGCGACCTTCCTGGCCATCCTGTTCGGCACCGTCGCGGGCGGCCTCGCCACCACGGTGGCGAGCGACGCCGTCTGGCTCAGCGCGCTGGTGATGATCTTCGCGGTGTTGTGCTGGCTGTCGGCCCGGCTGATCCCCTCCACCCGGCAGGCGGCGCCCGACCTGCCCGTGCAGGCCAACATCTTCGCCTCGACGGGCGCCCTGCTGCGCGACCTGTGGAGCGACGGCCGCTTGTGGCGCTGCGCCGTTTATTCGAGCTGGTTCTGGCTCGTCGGGGCCGCCGTTCTGGCGCTGCTGCCGTCGCTGGTGAAGACCACCTTCAACGGCGACGAGCATGTGGTGACGTTGCTGCTGGCGCTGTTCGCGATCGGCATCGCGATCGGCTCGGGCGTGGCGGCCTGGGTGGCCGGCGGGCGTGTCGTGCTGCTGCCGGTGGTGATCGGCGCCGTGCTGATGGGGCTGTTCGGCTTCGATGTCGGCTGGACCAGCTTCGGCTATGCGCCGGGCGTGGCGCCCCTCGGCGTGAGCCAGTTCCTGCACCAGGGCACCACCCTCAGGGCCGGCATCGACTTCTTCGTCATGGCAATGGCGGGCGGCCTGTTCATCGTGCCGGCCTTCACGGCCCTTCAGGCCTGGAGCGACGAGCGGCGCCGCGCCCGCACGATCGCAGCCGTCAACGTGCTCAATGCCGCCTTCATGGTGGGCGGCACGCTGGTGCTGGCCTTGCTGCAGGCGGCGGGGCTGCACGTCCCTGCCCTGTTCTGCCTCATCGGCCTGTGCAACCTCGTGGCCGCCGTCGTGGTGTTGCGCACCCTGCCAACGCGGCCGTTCCGCGACCTGTTGCACCTCGTCTACCGCGTCGCTTTCCGGCTGGAGGTGCGCGGCACCGACAACATCGCCAAGGCCGGTCCGAACTGCATCGTGGCGATGAACCACGTCAGCTTCCTCGATGCCGGCCTCGCGCTGGCGCTGCTCGACCATGACCCGGTCTTCGCCATCGACAGCGGCATCGCGCAGCGCTGGTGGGTCAAACCCTTCCTGCATCTCACCCGGGCGATGCCGCTCGATCCGCTGAAGCCGCTCGCCACCCGGACGCTGATCAACGCCGTCAAGGGTGGCGACACGCTGGTGATCTTTCCCGAAGGCCGCATCAGCGTCACGGGCGCCCTGATGAAGGTCTACGACGGGGTCGGGCTCATCGCCGACCGGACAGCCGCGCCGGTGCTGCCGGTGCGCATCGACGGCCTCGAGCAGACGCCGTTCTCGCGCCTCTCGGGTCGGGAGATCAGCCGCCATTGGTGGCCCAAGGTGGTGGTGACGATCCTGGAACCGGTGCGCCTTCAGGTCGACGAGGCGCTCGTCGGCCGCCGCCGCCGGCAGGCCGCGGGCGCGGCGCTCTACACCGTCATGTCGGATCTCGTGTTCCGCACCAGCCCCGTCGACCACAGCGTGCCGCAGGCGCTGATGCGCGCGGCCCGCAAGCACGGCATGCGTCGCATGTGCCTGGAAGACCCGCTGAGCGGGCCGATGACCTCGGGCCGCCTGCTGCTCGGCATGGCGATCCTCGGCCGCAAGCTGATGCCCCTCGCACCGGAAGGCCACGCGCTCGGCGTCATGCTGCCCAACGTCAACGGCACGGTGGTGACCGTCTTCGCGCTGATGTCGGCCGGTCGCGTGCCGGCGATGATCAATTTCTCGGCTGGGCTCGATGCCGTTCTGTCGGCCTGCCGCACCGCCGAGGTGACGACGGTGCTGACCTCGCGCGCCTTTCTGGAGAAGGGCAAGCTCGAGAAGCTCGCCGACGGGATGACCAGGGCAGGCCTCAGCCTCGTGTTCCTGGACGATGTGCGCAACACGATCGGCACTTCCGACAAGCTGCGCGGCATCTTCGATCGCGGTCGTCCACTGGTGGCCCGCAAGGCCGACGACCCGGCCGCGATTTTGTTCACCTCGGGTTCAGAGGGCACCCCGAAGGGCGTGGTGCTGAGCCATCGCAACATGCTCAGCAATGTCGCCCAGGTGGCGGCCCGCATCGATTTCGGGCGCGCCGACAAGGTCTTCGACGTGCTGCCGATGTTTCATTCCTTCGGGCTTACGGCCGCGCTGGTGCTGCCGCTCGTTTCGGGTGCGCAGGTCTACCTGTACCCGTCGCCACTGCACTACCGCATGATCCCCGAGCTGATCTACAGCACCAACGCGACGGTGATGTTCGGCACCGACACGTTCCTGGCCGGCTATGCGCGCTTCGCCAACAGCTACGACCTGCGCTCGCTGCGCTACCTCGTGGCGGGCGCCGAGCCCGTCAAGGAGGCGACGCGGCGGCTCTACCTGGAAAAATTCGGCCTGCGCATCCTTGAGGGCTACGGCGTCACCGAGACGGGGCCGGTGCTGGCCGTCAACACGCCGATGTTCAACCGCTTCGGCAGCGTCGGCCGGGTGCTGCCCGGCATCGAGACGCGGCTCGACCCGGTGCCCGGCATCGAGGCGGGGGGCCGGTTGCAGGTGCGCGGCCCCAACGTGATGCTGGGCTATCTGAAGGCCGATCGGCCCGGCGAACTGCAACCGCCCGAGGGCGGCTGGCACGACACGGGCGACATCGTCGAGATCGACGACCAGAAGTTCGTGACGATCAAGGGGCGCGCCAAGCGCTTCGCCAAGGTGGGCGGCGAAATGGTGTCCCTGGCCGCCATCGAGGTCGTGGCGGCGGCGCTGTGGACCGAGGCGCGCTCGGTCGCCGCCACGGTGCCCGATCCCCGCAAGGGCGAGCGCATCGTGCTGGTGACCGAACAGCCCGGCGCCGACCGCGCCGCTTTCCTGGGCTTCGCCAAATCGCGTCACCTGCCCGAAATCGCGATGCCGTCCGAAATCGTGGGGGTCACCAAGCTGCCGGAACTCGGCGGCGGCAAGCTCGACCTTATGGGCGTGCAGGCCATGGTGCGGGCCCGGGCGGAGGGCGGCGAAGCGGCCTGACGGGCGATCGCTGCGGAGGCTCGCACGCAATACTGCATTAATGCTATGCAGGCGCCAGACGGAGACGCGGCTCGACCATGCAGCCCGCGCTCCAGCTCCGGGGGGAGACTGTACGATGCTCGAGACCGGCAACCGCGCCAACCGGCCTATCGACCAGCTGCGCCCGGGTCTGATCGGGGCCATCCTGCACCGCTTGTATGCGTTGAACGCGAACACGCGATTGCTGCTTCAACTGCTCGAGGAACAGGACTGGCACGACATCGGCGCCCGTGCGTTCCGTCATCTCGGCAAACGCCTCGTCCACTGACGAGGCGTCCGTCGCGTCCCGGCTCGCAGCCGATGCCCCACCGGCCGGCGGGCCGGAGCTTGGCGGCACACCGGCTCGGGACGAGATTCAGCCGCTGGTCTTGTCGTCGCGGCTGCCGTATTTGGCATCGAGGCCGTCGAGCGCCTTCACGTTGCTGGCCGACGAACCCTTGGGGTCGAAGTCCGAAGCCAGAAAGGTGTCGACGATCGATTTCGCAAGCTCCGGCCCGACCACACGGGCGCCGAGCGTGATGATCTGCGCATTGTTGCTCTTGGCGGCGCGCTCGGCCGAATAAGTGTCGTGCGCCTGAGCGGCCCGGATACCCGGAACCTTGTTGGCCGCGATGCAGACCCCGATGCCGGTGCCGCAGAACAGGATGGCCCGGTCGAACTTGCCTTCCACGACGGCGCTGGCGGCCCGCTCGGACGTGTGGGCATAGAATTCGGGCTCACCCTCCTTCGGGGCCGTCATGTCGGTCACCTCGATACCGGGCTTGTTCGCCAGGTGCTTGCCGATCACCTCGCACAACGGCGCGCCGGCGCTGTCGCCTGCAATCACAACCTTCATGGCTCGCTCCTTTGATGCCTGCCAGAGATCAACATGCAGGGCGGAAATGCCAGCGTGCAAAATTTTTGGCAGTTGCAAAAATTTTACAGCCGGGCTTCTCTTCCCGCAAGCGCCGCCGAGACGGTTCCGAGCCCGGGAAGGATCATGAGTTTCACGCTGTCGCTCAGCACGAATCCCTTCGTCAATCGCTACGCCGAGCCCGAAGACCTGATCCGCACCCTGGGCCAGGAGGTCGGCATCGGCCACATCCAGCTGACCCACGAGTTCATCAACCCGTCCTGGGACAAGGGGACGATCGCGCGGCTGACGGCCCGCATGGCGAAGGTTTGCGCGGCCGAAGGCGTGCAGGTGACCTCGCTGATGACCGGCCCCTATGGCCGGCTCAACCATTTCGGCCATCCCGACCCTGAGGTGCGCCGCTATTACGTCGAATGGTTCAAGACCCTGGCCGATATCGCGGCCGATCTCGGCTGCCCGGCGGTCGGCACGCAATACGCCATCCTGACCTTCAAGGATTGGGACGATGCAGACCGCCGGACGAAGATGACCGGCATCGCGCTCGACTGTTGGCGCGCGGTGGCCGAGCATGCCGGGCGGCGCGGCCTCGCCTACCTGTTCTGGGAGCCCATGTCGGTCGGCCGCGAATACGGCCATACGATCGCCGAAACCCATCGGCTGCAGGATTGGATCGAGACGCACGACCTGCCCATCCCGTTGAAGCCGATGGTCGACATCGACCATGGCGACGTGTCGTCGCCCGACCCGGCCGATGTCGATCCCTTCGCCTGGGCCGAACACTTCGCGACGCGCTCGCCGATCATCCACATCAAGCAAAGCTCGATGAACAAGGGCGGCCATTGGCCCTTCACGGCCGCCTACAACAAGGATGGCCGCATCCAGCCCGAAACGCTGATCGCGGCCGTGCGGGCCGGCGGCGGCACCGATAACGAGCTCTGTCTCGAACTCGCGTTCCGGGAGCGTGAGCCGGCCGACCGGACCGTGGTGGCGGCGATGCGGGAATCGGTCGAATTCTGGTCCGCCCACGCCAGGACGGGCCGCATGGAGGCAGCGCAGGCATGACTAAGACGCCCTGGATCGGCACCAGCTGGAAGATGAACAAGCTGCGGGCCGACACCCGCGCCTTCTGCGACACCCTGAAGGCTTCGCCGATGGTGCAAGGCACGGCGGCGAAGCTCTTTGTCATCCCGCCCTTCCCCTATATCGCGGAGGCGGCCGACCTGTTGCGCGGCACCCGGGTGACGGTCGGGGCCCAGAACATGCACTGGGCCGATGGTGGCGCCTGGACGGGCGAAGTCTCGGCCCCGATGGTCAAGGATTGCGGCGCCACCCTGGTCGAGATCGGCCACAGCGAGCGGCGCGAGTTCTTCGGCGAAACCGACGACACCGTGGCCCTGAAGGTAGCGCAGGCCGTCCGGCACGGGCTGACGGCACTCGTCTGCGTCGGCGACACCCACGCGGAATTCACCGCCAAACGCACCAGCGAGGCGCTGCGCCGCCAAGTGTCGGCGGCGCTGTCGAAGGTCGAGCGCAGCGCCCGCGACACGGTGGTGATCGCCTATGAGCCGGTCTGGTCGATCGGCGAGAACGGCACCCCGGCCGAGCCCGAGTTCGTCGACGAACAGCATCGCCTCCTGAAGACGCTGACGGCCGAGCTGATGGGCGCGCCGCTGCCGATCCTCTACGGCGGCAGCGTCAACCCGGACAACTGCGTGGCGCTCGCCACCCGCCCGACCATCGACGGGCTGTTCATCGGCCGCTCGGCCTGGGCGGCGGAGGGTTACCTCGGCATCGTTGACAGCGTCACGCGGGCCCTGGCCGCGGCCTGAGCCGCCGGCGTTCAACCGGGCCCGGGCAGGTCCACCAGGGCCCGGGCGGTGCGCTCGTCGGTCAACAGGCCGTGCAGGAGCCGGCTTTCCAGCACGGCCCGGATGGCGGCAGGCTTCAAGGCGCCTCCCGCCACCGCCACCATCTTACCGGTGCGCAATTCCTCGATGTCGAGCGACATCAGCCGCGACGACAGCTCGGTCTCGATGCGCCGTCCCCGCGCATCGAAGAAATGACCCAGCACCTCGCCGCAGCCACCAGCCTGCTGGATTTCGGCCAACTCCGCCGGCTCGATCATATGTGAGGCCGCCAGCGAGGCATCCTGGCCCAGCACGGTGCCGATGCCGACGATCCTGAGGCTGGCACGGCGGGCGAGGTCATAAACCTCGTCGATGCCGCGCTGCGCCAGCAGCACAGCTCGGTCTTCGGCCGAGTTCAGGCAGAACGGCACCGGCATCACGTAAGCCTCGACCCCGGCCCGGTCGGCGATCAGGTTGATGACGTCGAACGGGTTGGCGGCGAACTTCCGCGTGAAACCGCCCAACAGCGACACGAATTTGATCTCCGGATATGAGGCGCGCGGCAGCCGGCTGACACAGGACGCGAGGGTGCGCCCATGGCCGAGGCCGATCACCGACTCGGCGCCACCCTCGCAGGCCTGCCGCAGGAACCGGGCCCCGACCGTGCCGAGGGCCCGCAACGGCAGCGGCCCTTCGTTGAGGTCCGGCGCCACCTCGCAATGGCTCAACCCGAACCGGTCGCGCAGCTGCTCCTCGAGCGCCACACAGGACCCTATGGTTCCGTCGATGAACACCTGCACGAGGCCGGCCCGGTTGGCGCGCGCGATCAGCCGATGCGCCTTGCCGGCCGGCACGTTGAGGCGGCCCGCGACCTCGCCCTGCGTCAGGCCACCGACGAAATGCAGCCAGGCCGCTCGTGCCGACAGGCTGTCCTCGTCATCGTCGGGAAGGATCGAAACCGCGATGACGAACATCCCTGGGTGTTGGAACCGCCCAAGAATGTCCATGCCGGCTCCGGCGCGTCAACGAACTTCGGCGCGGCCTGGGCGCAAATCGCGCCGCAACAGGCGGCGGTTCTCATTTGCGGCGAAAGCCGTTAAGGTGTCTGGGCAGTCTGGCCGAACCCCTGCAAGGATGATGGATCGACACGACCCGGATAATGCGTGCGACGTGAGCGATCGGATCGAGCCTTCGTTGAGCCCTGAGCCCCCTTCGCGGCCTCGCACGGTGTTCATCAAGTCCTACGGCTGCCAGATGAACGCCTATGACGCCGGCCGCATGGCGGATGCGCTGGCGCCCGAAGGCTACCGCGAGGTGGGCGCCCCCGAGGCGGCCGACCTCGTGATCCTGAACACCTGCCATATCCGCGAGCGCGCCACCGAGAAGGTCTTTTCCGAGCTCGGCCGCCTGCGCGACCTCAAGGAAGCCCGGGCTGCGGCCGGCGCGGCGCCGCTGACCCTTGCGGTCGCGGGTTGCGTCGCCCAGGCCGAGGGGGCCGAGATCGTGCGGCGCCAGAAGGCCGTCGACGTGGTGGTCGGCCCGCAAAGCTACCATCGCCTGCCGGAGCTGCTGCGTCAGGCACGGCGCGGCAGCGCCGTCGACACCGAGTTTCCGCTCGAGGACAAGCTCGACCACATCGCGCTGCCGACGCCGCGAAAGATCCTGGCGCGCGGCTTGTCGGCCTTTGTCACCATCCAGGAAGGCTGCGACAAGTTCTGTTCCTTCTGCGTGGTGCCCTACACGCGCGGCTCTGAGGTGTCGCGGCCGCCCGAAAAGGTGCTGGCCGAGATCGAGGCCCTGGTGGCCGCCGGGGTGCGCGAGGTGACGCTGCTGGGGCAGAACGTCAACGCCTATCACGGCGTCGATGCTGCCGGCGGCGACTGGACGCTCGGCCGGCTGGTGCGGCGGCTCGACACCCTGCCGGACCTGCTGCGGGTTCGCTACACGACGAGCCATCCCAACGACATGGCCGACGATCTGATCGCGGCCCATCGCGACCTGCCGAGCCTGATGCCCTTTTTGCACCTGCCGGTGCAATCGGGGTCCGACCGCATCCTGCAGGCGATGAACCGCCGCCATCGCGCCGACCATTATCGCGATCTCGTGCGGCGCATCCGCGCGGCCCGGCCCGACATCGCGCTGTCGTCCGACTTCATCGTCGGCTTCCCGGGCGAGACCGAGGCCGATTTCCAGGCGACGCTCGACCTCGTCGCCGACGTCACCTTCGCGTCGACCTTCTTCTTTCAATATTCGCCGCGTCACGGCACACCGGGCGCGGCGCTGCCGGATCAGGTCGAGGAGACCGTCAAGCGCGATCGGCTCGCCCGGCTTGGCGCCCTGGTGGAAGCACAGCGACACGCCTTCAACGCCGCCACGGTGGGCCGCACGGTGCCGGTGTTGTTCGAAAAGGCGGGGCGCCGTTCAGGCCAGCTGGTCGGCAAGAGCCCCTACGGACAGCCCGTCCATGTTGACGGGCCGGCGCAGTGGATCGGCACGGTTCACGATGTCGCCATTGATTCCGTCGAAGCCAATTCCCTATTTGGACAGACCAAGGGGCGTGCCATTGCGCCCGAGGAGCGAGAGCTTGCATGAGACCACCTGATCGCGTTCCGTCGCCGGGTCGCCGCAGCATCAGGGACATGCCGACGCCGACATTGCTTCCAGGCGCGTCGCCGCGCGATGGCGGGGAAGCGGCCGACGTCAGCCTGACATTCGACGACAACCGCCTGACCCAGCTAGTGCTCGGGCAGTTCGATCAGAACCTTGCCAAGATTGAGCGGCGCCTCAGCGTGCGCGCCACCGCGAACGGCAATCACATCACCCTGAAGGGCACGCCCGAAGCGTGCGAACAAGCCCGCCGGGTGCTCGAGGTGCTGTATGCGCGCGTCCAGCAAGGGGCCAGCCCGGGGCTCGGCGATGTCGATGGCGCCATCGAGGAAGGCGCCATGCAGGGCTCGCTCTTCCCGAAGCCGCTCGAACAGGCCGAACGCACCACCTTTGACGAGGTGCGCACCCGCAAGCGCGGTGGCGTGAAGGCCCGCACGGCCGCCCAGGACAGCTATCTGCGGGCGCTGAAGACGCATGAGCTCGTCTTCGCCGAGGGTCCGGCCGGTACCGGCAAGACCTGGCTCGCAGTCGGCCACGCGGTGTCGCTGCTCGAGCGCGGCCTCGTCGAGCGGCTGATCCTCTCGCGACCGGCCGTCGAAGCGGGCGAACGGCTCGGCTTTCTGCCGGGCGACATGAAGGACAAGGTCGACCCTTACCTCCGTCCCATCTACGACGCCCTTTACGACTTCATGGATGCCCGCATGGTCGAGCGCGGCCTGCTGACCGGCATGATCGAGATCGCGCCGCTCGCCTTCATGCGTGGCCGCACCCTGACCAATGCCATCGTGCTGCTCGACGAGGCCCAGAACGCCACCTCGATGCAGATGAAGATGTTTCTGACCCGTCTCGGCGAAGGATCGCGGATGATCATCACCGGCGACCCCACCCAGACCGACCTGCCGGCCGGACAAAAGTCGGGCCTCAGCGAGGCCGTGAAGCTGCTCGGCGGGGTCGAGGGGATCGGGCACGTCACCTTCCGGGATGTCGACGTGGTGCGCCACGACCTCGTGCGCCGCATCGTGGCCGCCTATGAGGCGAGCGGCAGGGCGCAGGCCGAGGCTGCGGGGCACACCCGATGAGCATCGCCATCGACCTCGCGGTCGAACAGGACGCGTGGGACGCGGTGCCCGACCTCGATGGCCTGATCCGGCGCGCCGTGGATGCGGCCGCGGCCGGCTGCGGCATCACCCTGGCGCCCGAGGCTGAAGTGTCGATCCTCTTGTGCGACGACGCCGCGATCCAGCCGCTCAACCGGGACTGGCGCGGCTTCGACAAGCCCACCAACGTCCTGTCGTTTCCGGCCTTTTCGCCGCTCGGACTCGATCGCAAGCCCCTGCTGGGCGACCTCGCGGTGGCGCTCGAGACCGTGCGGCGCGAAGCCGACCAGGACAACAAGACGGTGCCCGACCACCTGAGCCACCTGATCGTGCACGGCTTCCTCCACCTCGTCGGCTACGACCATGAGGCCGAGGCCGAGGCCGAGGCCATGGAGGCGCTGGAAACCCGCATCCTCGCGGGACTCGGCATCGCCGATCCTTACGCCGAGACGGACCTCGTGGAGGCCGTGGCCCGATGAGCCCGCGCGACCCGTCCGACGGGCGATCCGAGCGCGACGCGCCGTCCCTGCTCGACCGCATGCGGTCGCTGTTCGGCGGCGGCACGGCCAGCATCCGCGACGATATCGAAGAGGCGCTCGACGAGCCCGACCCCGACGCGGTGTTCTCGTCGCAGGAGCGCACGATGCTGCGCAACGTGCTCAACCTGCACGAGATCCGGGTCGAGGACATCATGGTGCCGCGCGCCGACATGATCGCGGTGTGCGACGACGCCAGCCTGCGGGCCGTGCTGGCCGTGTTCCGGGAAGCCTCGCACTCGCGGCTGCCGGTGCATGGCGAAACGCTCGACGATCCGAAGGGCATGGTGCACATCCGCGACTTCGTGGACGTCATCACCGCGAGCGAGGATGCGCCGACGCTGCAGATCGACATGGGCCGCAGCCTCGCCGATGCCGGCATCCTGCGACCGGTGTTGTTTGTGCCGCACTCGATGCTGGCACTCGAATTGCTCGTCCGCATGCAGGCGACCCACACCCACATGGCGCTGGTGATCGACGAATACGGCGGCACCGATGGCCTCGTGACCATCGAGGACATCGTCGAGGTGATCGTCGGCGACATCGCCGACGAGCATGACGTGGACGAACATCCGTCCGTGACCCGCGAGGCCGACGGCACCTTCCTGGCCGAAGCGCGCGCCGACCTCGACACCGTGGCCGAGGTCGTCGGCAGTCCGGTGGCCACCGACGAGGAGGCCGAGGACGTCGATACGCTCGGTGGCCTGGTGACGTCGCTGGCCGGTCGCGTGCCGGCGATCGGCGAGGTGGTGTCGGGGGACGGACCGCTCAGCTTCGAGGTGCTCGACGCCGACCCGCGTCGTGTCAAGCGGGTGCGCATCCGCCACAAGCCGGCGCCGCAAGCCGAAGCCGCAACCGGCACGCCCGTCCAGGGGGCGTCGGCGGACCCATAAGGTCGACCGGGCTGCGGTTTGTGATCCGCAGCCGGCATCGCGACACCCATCCGGCGACAAATCCGACAGGGCATGCGAAGCGCCACACCTGTGCCGGGCCCGGGTGATTCGCGGCGGCCTCGCGCATCACCGGACTGGGGTGGATGTTCGATTTCGCGCAATGGGTGGTGTTGTCGGCCGGCTGGCCGCGTCGGCTCGCGGCCGCCCTGGCGGGCGCCGTCGGCGCCCTGGCGTTGGCGCCGGTCGATGTCATGCCGGCGATGCTGGTGCCCATGGTGGCGGCGGTCTGGCTGATCGATGGCGCGGCCCGCCGCGAGACAGGGCTCGGGCGCGTGCTTGGCTGGCGGTCCTGCATGGCGGCGGCGGTTGTCGGGTGGTGGTGGGGTTTCGGCTATTTCCTGGCCGGGTTGTGGTGGCTCGGGGCCGCCTTCCTGGTCGAGCCCGACCGTTACCTTTGGGCGCTGCCGTTCGGCGTGGTGGCGGTGCCGGCCGGTTTGGCGCTGTTCCCAGCCTTCGGATTCGGGGTGGCGCGCTTGCTCTGGTCGTCCGGTCCGGGCCGGCTCTTCGCGCTGACCGCGGGGCTCGGCACGAGCGAGTGGCTGCGCAGTTGGCTGTTCACCGGATTCCCGTGGAACGCCTACGGCATGGCGTTTGGCGGCACGCTGACGCTTGCCCAGGGTGCCAGCGCCTTCGGGCTCGAAGGGCTGACGCTGCTGACGATCCTGCTCTGCGCCGCTCCTGCGACGCTGGCCGACCCTGTCGGCTCCCGCCTGCGCCGCCTCGCGCCAACGGTGCTGGCCGCCGTGGCGATGCTGGTGCTCCTCGGTTTCGGGGCGCATCGGCTCGACCGTGGGCCCACCCGGGACGTGCCGAACGTTCGCCTGCGCCTGATGCAGCCCGACACGCCGGAGGACGGCTCCTTTTCCTATGCCAACAAGGACAAGATCCTGGCCGGCTATCTGGCGCTGTCGAACCGCGCCACGGGACCGGACCCCGACGGCCTGAAGACCGTCACCCACCTGATCTGGCCGGAATCGCCCTTCCCGTTCATCCTGTCGCGCGACCCGGACGCGCTTGGCACGATCGCAGCGGCGATGCCGGACAGCACCGTCCTCGTGACCGGCGCCGCGCGCGCCGAACGCGACGCCGAGATCAACCCCGGCCAGCCCGGGCGAACGCATTACTTCAACGCCATCCAGGTGGTCGGCCCCGGCGGCACGGTGCTGGACAGCTACGACAAGGTGCATCTGGTGCCGTTTGGCGAATACCTGCCGTTCGATGCGCTGCTGCGGGCCGTCGGCCTGACGAACTTCGTGCATGTGCCGGGCGGTTTCGACGCCGGCACGCGGCGACGCCTGCTCGACGTGCCCGGCCTGCCGCCCGTGGCGCCGCAGATCTGCTACGAGGCGATCTTCCCCGGCGCGGTGCTGCCCGAAGGGCCTGAGGCCGGCAAGGCCGGGGTGATGTTGAACGTCACCAACGACGGCTGGTTCGGCACCACGGCCGGGCCCTATCAGCACCTGGCTCAGGCGCGCCTGCGTGCCGTCGAGGAAGGGCTGCCGTTGATCCGCGCCGCCAACACCGGCGTCTCGGCCATCGTCGATCCTTATGGCCGCATCACGGCCAGCCTGCCGCTCGATACGGTGGGGGTTCTCGACGGCACTTTGCCGCAGCGCATTGCACCAACCTTGTTTGCCCGGCACTGGGGGACGCTCCAGCCGGCGCTCTACCTCGCGGCTTTCGGGTTTGCTTTGCTGAGTGCGATCCGGCGCCGAGGCTAGAACGCTTCTGAAGATGCGACCGGCCCGCCATAGCGGACCATAGCGTTCTTTATGCCGAACGAATTTCCGATATAAAGCTTGACGGTTTCGCGAAGGCCTGAGCAAGTTCGCCGCCATTCCGCGGCACTGCGCGGCCCGTGATCCCGTTTTGCCGGGGCCGGACGCGCCATGGAGGACTTGGGTTTTGGCGCGCGACAGCTATCTCTTCACCAGCGAGTCGGTGTCCGAAGGACATCCCGACAAGGTGTGCGACCGCATCTCGGACGAGGTGGTGGACCTGTTCTTCCGCGAAGGCGCCAAGGCCGGGCTCGACCCCTATCAGATCCGCGTCGCCTGCGAGACCCTCGCGACCACCAACCGCGTCGTGATCGCGGGCGAGGTGCGCGGCCCGGAGATTCCGTTCTCGGTCATCGAGGCGACGGCCCGGGAGGCCATCAAGGACATCGGCTACGAGCAGGACGGCTTCCATTGGCAGAAGGCCAAGGTCGAGGTGCTGCTGCACGCCCAATCGGCAGACATCGCCCAGGGCGTCGATTCGGCCGGCAACAAGGATGAAGGCGCGGGCGACCAGGGCATCATGTTCGGTTATGCCTGCCGCGAAACGCCGGACCTGATGCCGGCCCCGGTGCATTATGCCCACCGCATCCTGCAGGCTCTGTCAGAGGCGCGCCGCTCGGGAGCCGAGAAGGCGCTCGGCCCGGATGCCAAGAGCCAGGTGACGGTGCGCTATGAGAATGGCGTCCCGGTCGCGGCCACGCAGATCGTCGTGTCGCACCAGCACGTCGACGAAAGCCTCACCTCCGAGGACATGCGGGCGCTGATCGAGCCCTATGTCACGAAGGCGCTGCCGGACGGCTGGATCTCCAAACAGACCGTGTGGCACATCAACCCGACCGGCAAGTTCTTCATCGGCGGGCCCGACGGCGATTGCGGTCTGACGGGCCGCAAGATCATCGTCGACACCTACGGCGGCGCGGCCCCGCATGGCGGCGGCGCTTTTTCGGGCAAGGATCCCACCAAGGTGGACCGCTCGGCCGCCTATGCGGCGCGCTATCTCGCGAAGAACGTCGTCGAGGCGGGCCTCGCCGATCGCTGCACGCTGCAGTTGTCCTATGCGATCGGCGTCGCCAAGCCGTTGTCGATCTATGCCGACCTGCACGGCACCGGCCACATCGATGCCGGCAAGCTCGAGGCGGTGCTGATGGAGGCCATGAACCTGTCGCCGCGCGGCATCCGCGAGCACCTGCACCTCAACAAGCCGATCTACGCCCGCACATCGGCCTACGGCCATTTCGGCCGCGCCCCGGAGGCCGACGGCGGCTTCTCGTGGGAGACCACCGATCTCGCGGCGAAGCTGCGGTCGCACTTCGCCTGACCATGAGCGGATCCGACAGCCAGGAGGCGGGACTTCCGCGTCCGGGCCACGGCGGCGTCTTCGGGCGCCGCATGGGGCGCCCCCTGCGGCTCGGCCAGACGGCCTTGATGCAGGACGCGCTGCCCCGGCTGGAACTGCCGGCCGACGGCGCCCTGTTACTCACCGCACTGTTCCCCGAGGCGGCCGAACTGCGGCTCGAGATCGGCTTTGGCGGCGGCGAGCACCTGGCCGACCATGCGGCGCGGCGTCCTCACGCCGGCTTCATCGGCTGCGAGCCGTTCCGCAACGGCGTCGCCAAATTCCTCGAACAGGCCGAAGCGCGGGCGCTCACCAACGTGCGGGTGTGGTCGGGCGATGCCGGCCTGGTGATCGACCGCCTGCCCGAGGCGAGCCTCGCCGGGGCGGATCTGTTCTATCCCGACCCCTGGCCGAAACGGCGGCAGCGCAAGCGGCGCTTCGTGTCGGACGACACCTTGCTGCGGCTGGCCCGCGTGCTGCAGCCCGGCGCCGCCCTGCGGTTCGCCACCGATATCGACGACTATGCCGGCTGGACGCTCGCCCGGGTGCTGCGCTCACCGCATTACGCGTGGGTGGCCACAAAGGCCGACGACTGGCGCCTGCCCTGGGCCGACTGGCCCTCGACCCGCTACGAGGCCAAGGCGATCCGCGAAGGGCGTCCGCCCGCCTATCTCACGATCCTGCGCACGGATCGGCCGGCTTGAGCGGAACAGCCGGCGCGCCGTAATGGTGCAGCTTCGCCCCGTGCTGCCGCAGCCACGCCTCCGCTTCGTCGATCTGCGGCGCCAGTTCGCGGGCCAGAGCCCAGAACCGATCGGAATGGTTCATGTGCACGAGATGCGCCACCTCGTGGGCCGCGAGATAATCCAGCACGCCGGGCGGCGCCAGGATCAAGCGCCAAGAGAAGTTCAGGCGGCCGCGTGCCGTGCAGGAGCCCCAGCGTGAGCGCGTGTCCCGCAACGTCAGCCCGGCCACCGGCCGCTTGACGCGCGCCGCGTGGCGGTCGGTCGCCTCGACCAGCGCCCGCCGGGCTTCCTCC
>NZ_JARPVX010000099.1:0-12034 GCF_033947565.1 Lichenihabitans sp. Uapishka_5 | reverse complement strand
CGAACGGCGTCGGCAGGGCTGCATCCGGGACCATCGCAATAGTGAGCCCGGCCAGCAGGGCGAGGCCGAGCATTGCCGCCGCCACACGCCGCAGCATGCGCCGGAACAGCGCCGCGGCGACCGGATGCCGGCCCTGGGCGGCCAGCATCGCCATGCTGGCGCCCCCCGCCAGGACGAGGCCGCCATCCGCAAAGGCCAGGGCCGCCGGTATGGCCGTCAGCAGGCTCCAGCGGCCGAACCGGGCGGGGCCCCAGGCGGCCACCAGCAGCGGCACCGAGGCGAGTTGCACCACGGCCGTGACGCCTTGGGCATAAAGGTTGGCGCCGATGCCGCCGAGCAGCCGAGCCTTCATCGACTGGGTTCCCCGACCAGGGCGCGTCGAAACAGGCCGACCCGCATGGCCGACCTCGCGGCGCTCCGCCCGGGCGGTGGTGAGCGCCGGGTACCCTTCGTTGTAGCGGGCCGCGAGTTCGGCTTCGCGGCGCGACGCTTCGGATTGTTGTTGGCGCAGCTGCACGATCAAGGGCGAGCGCACCACGTCCGGGATCGCCTCCATGCCCTGGCCATGCGCCACGGTGCCCCGCGCGCCGTCGAAGCGCGCCCAGGCCTGCGCGGTGTCGACCCTGGCCTGGGCCAGCCGGGTGGTGAGGTCGCCCAATTGCTGCTCGTTGAGGGTGCCGGGCCGGCTCGTGGCGGCAGCGCCCGTCGCCGTAAGGCCGTGGACACGGCGGAAGCCGTCGAGCGCGTCCTCGGAGCCGCGCAGGTGCTCGCCGAGGGGCCCGAGCCGCTCGGCGAAGAAGGCCGCCTCGCGCCGCGCCGTTTCCAATCGCGCGTCGCGCTGGTCGGCCACGAAGGCCGCCGCGACCGCATTGGCAAGCCGCGCCGCCAGATGCGGCTCGGGCGCCGCAACTGCGATCGACAGCACATAGCCCTTGCCGGAGCGTTCGACCTTCAGGGCCCGGAACAAGGTTCCGACCGCATAATGTTCCGGCGTGCTGGGCAAGGCCGGCTTACGGCCCATGAGGCCGGCCAGCAGGCCCCCGAGGCGGCCGCCGGGCCGCGGGCCGCCATAGCGCGGGTCGGCCGCCAGCCCCTCGTCACGCACCACGCGCGTCAGCACCGCATTGCCGCGGATCTGCGCGATGGCGCTTTCGACGCTGCGGCCTTATGTAGGAAACGCACCAGACTGTAACCGCCTGTGATGCCTAGTGCAATCGGATGCGGTGACATTTGGTGAGTGAGAGGCTTCACCCGGAAAGATGCTTGCGCATCCGTTTATGCCCATTTATGACTGGTTTCAGGTAAACTCATCATAAGTCGGTCAAAACGTGGACCCTGTTCGTAATCCTTACGTCCCTGGCGCCGGTACTCCTCCGGCTGAGTTGGTTGGACGAGATGATCTTCTTACAACCGCTTCGACCGCTTTGCGACGGGCAGGAATGGGCCGTTCGACACAGAGCCCAATCCTTGTTGGCCTGCGAGGCGTGGGTAAAACGGTTCTTCTGGTTAAAATTCGTGAACTTGCCAATGCCGAGAAGTTTCGTACGGCTTCAATCGAAGCTAGTGAGACTAAAAGCTTAGCTGATCTTCTTGTCCCAGAGCTGCGCCGCATTTTATTGAACCTTAGCACGGTACATGCTGCACGCGAACAAGCAAGACGTGCTTTAAGGGTACTAAAAAGCTTCCTAAGTGTTGTAAAAGTAAGTTTTGGTGATCTAGAGCTTGGTATTGAACCAGAGCTAGGCGTTGCGGACACTGGTCAATTAGATATCGACCTTCCCGACCTGATGATGGCCGTTGGTGAGGCCGCCAAAGCGGCAGATACAGCAGTTGCTATTTTAATTGATGAGCTTCAGTACCTATCACAGTCTGAGTTTTCAGCACTAATTGCTTCAGTCCATAAAATAAACCAGTACAAGCTTCCTGTCGTGTTAGTGGGGGCTGGACTTCCGCAAATATTGTCTCTCTCGGGAGAGGCCAAATCATATTCTGAACGTCTTTTCACGTACCCTATCGTCGGCCCGCTGCCGCCGGATGATGCGAGGAGAGCTATCAAAGGCCCTGCCGAAGAAGAGGAAGTTTTTTACGAAGAAAATGCTGTTGAAGAGATGATCAGGGTCACTGAGGGCTATCCATACTTTATCCAACAGTGGGGGCACGAAGCTTGGAATCTTGCTGAAGAGCCAATAATTAGGCTTGTAGATGTGCAGGCTGCCACGAGTGCGGCGATCAAGAAGCTCGATGAAAGCTTTTTTCGACATCGTTTTGACCGATGCACCCCATCAGAAAAGCGGTATTTACGCGCTCTGGCCGAGCTTGGCCCTGGGCATCATAAGTCTGGAAGTATTGCTGAACGGCTTGGGCTAAAAACGACAAGCGTAGGTCCGACAAGATCTAAGCTGATAATAAAAGGCATGATCTACTCGCATCAACATGGTGACACGGCATTCACCGTTCCGCTTTTTGACGCATACATGAGGCGAGTTATGCCCGTGTTTGTCGGACCTAAGTCAACCTGACTTCTGACGCTCCGATTGCAGCGAGACACTGCACGAAGAACACGGCCGTAAAGCTCCCGCGTGCGATCTTGTTGCGGATGTTCCGCTCGTTGTCGTGCACCCCTACGGCCGCCAGCTTCTCGGCAAGCTGGGCGTAGGTCACGCCCCGCCGCTTCAACTCGGCCTTGAGGATGCCCTTCACGCGGGTGTCCCACTTCTCTTCGACGGCTTCGGCTTGGTCGATCATTCCGGTGCCCTGTCGTTGGTGTAAGAAGGCTGGTTGGCAGCGGGAGACCAAATGCGCCTCCCGTCGCGACCTCGCAGAATGACAATCGCTCCTTCGGGTGGCGCGTGGGCGGTCAGGAACTGTTTCGCGTCCTTGATTGCCGCATTGTCGGATGGCGATTGAAAGGTGTCTTCCCGAAGGATCTGCGTCAATCGATGCTCACCATCCTGCTCACAGGTTTGCAATCGATACAGGTCCATGTCGCATCCATATCTGTAACTAACGACATCATATCCGGTGCTAATGCCATTGACAACGATGCGGCAATGTCATCATATCTGATGCGTAAGCACCGGATACGATGTCATGGCCTCCCATTTCCTTCTCTCCGCCGAAGCCCGCACCCTCTCGCTCAAGGCGATCTATAAGGGTGGCGAAGACAAGGCCTATGCCACGTTCCGCCGTATGCGCTGGCCCGAGACGGAAGGCGCCCCTGTGTGCCCTCGCTGTGGCGGCCTGAACGCCTACGAGATCACCACCCGTCGCAAGTTTAAGTGCCGGGCCTGTCATCACCAGTTCTCGGTAACGAGCGGCACCATCTTCGCATCGCGCAAGCTGGCCTTCGTGGACCTGTGTGGCGCCATCGCAATCTTCGTCAACGCCGTGAAGGGCCTCTCGGCCTTGCAGCTCTCCCGCGATCTCTCGGTGCAGTACAAGACCGCCTTCGTGCTGGCCCATAAGCTCCGCGAAGCCCTTTCGGTCGAGATGAAGGGCATGGGCCTGTCAGGCGAGGTCGAGATCGACGGCATGTACACGGGCGGCGTGGTCCGCCCCGAGAACCGCAAGGAGGATCGCAAGGACCGCCGCCTGAAGGCCAACCAGTCAGACGAGCGCCGCGTTGTCATCGTCATGCGCGAGCGCCAGGGCCGCACCCTGACCTTCGTCGGCAAGAGCGAGGCTGAAGGCGTGGAACTGGCCAAGGCTCACGTTGCGCCCGGCTCTAAGGTCTATGCGGACGAGGCCCTGCATTGGGACCGCCTGCATGCGATCTTCCCCGACGCGGGCCGCATCAATCATTCCGAGGCCTACAGCGCGGATGGCGCCAACACCAATCAGGCCGAGTCCTACTTCTCTCGCCTACGCCGCATGATCGTCGGCCAGCACCACTTTGTGTCGGCCAGCTACCTCCACCAGTACGCTTGCGAGGCGGCTTGGAAGGAAGATCACCGCCGCATGTCGAACGGCGCGGCGTTCAATCAGACGCTCCGTTGCGCGATGGTGTCGCCCGTTTCGCGGACGTGGAAGGGGTATTGGAACCGGGCAGTCTAGGCTAAGCTAGGAAAACAACGACCTGTAGATTAAGTGCAACGCATGAGGCGAAACATTTTTGAATTTCAGAAAATGGCACATTGTTTCGTAATAATCTGAGTCAATTTCAGGCTTTCTGTAAGCTGACACTCGATCCGTTCTAGATTTTTCGTAAAAATTTACAATCTGGTAGCCGAGATCAAATGCTAAATACTCGTTAGAGTAAGCAAAGAGAATTTTTCTAAATGCAGTTTCAAATCTGTCTGGAGCATACCCAGGAGCATCTTGAGGATTTGCCAAAGAGTCGGTTGCCTCAACAACCGGGGACATACGGCGGATCCAAAAGGCAAGATGTCCAGCTTGCTTGAAGTGATCAAGGCCGTTGACGAGGTTCTTCTCGTGGTCTCCGACACGCTTGAGGTCGTTCTTCCATGATCCCCAGGAGTCAACAAGACGAGGCTTGGACAAAACGGGAAGAAGCCGAGCAGCGCTAAAAGCGCTCTCGGCGTAATTTTGGAAGGTGGAGCTAAAGCTAAATACGTCTGCAGAAAGAGCCGTAAGCGTTCTACTCGTAATCTGCATAACTGCTTCCGAAATCAGGGTCGGCCTATCCGGCAGTCATTTACCCTGACAGCACTCAACGAATCCCGTGACCAGTTCGATGGCCGCGTTTGTGTCTGTTTCGGGGAGATGGTTTGTGGGATAGCCGTATTCCGGCTGGATACCAGCTTCAATCTGCTGCGTAAACCATCCCGTAATAAAGCGTGCATCCGACTGCGGTGCTTGCACCTGCTGATTGCTCCTCATTGACTCTGTTGCCATAGTCCGCTCCCAGCGCACCCTGAAGGTACGACACAACGCCGGCCAAGCGTGCGCTTAGCCGGACAATGTTATGTCAAACCGATTTAAGGGAGTTAGAGAGGAATGCAATCCTTCTTATGAATCATAATTAGTGTGACTTTGGCGCATGTTCAGATCACCAACTCAGGAAAGCCAATTCAATCAGGATCATGGCTGACTCTTTTCAAAAACAAAATCTGCACCCAGGTGCAAACAGTCTCACCCCAACGCCCACACCTTAACCCCATTCACCGCCAGCTTCCCCACGCACCGAACCTGACCCCGCGCCTCGGCCTTGCCAAGCGTTACCGTCAGCGACCGGATCACCGTGCGCCGGAAGGCCTTCTCGTTCTTGCTGACACCCTTGGCTGCCATGACGGCCTCGGCAATGGCGCGCACGTCGATGCCGTCTGGATGGCCTTCCATGGCCTTCAGAGCGAGACGCTTCTGTTCCCCTGAGTTGAAGACCTTGCCTAAGCCCATGTAGGCCGGTGGGGCGTCTATCTGGCCTCTGCGGAAGAGTTCTGCCGTGGCCTGGAGATGGACGAGATCGCGACGGGCCGCTGCGACGCGGGCCTCCATGTCGGTCAGGTAAGCCTCAATCTTTCGGATCTTGTTTGAGAGGGTGAGGGTGAATGCGCTATCGGCCATAGCGCTTACCCTTTGTCAGCCCTAGCCTTTGCCTAGTTTCACAGGGCGAATCACCCAATGCCAAGCGCAACGTTTGAACTGCTTCGCAACGCCGTGCTGACCAAGCGGCGGGTTTCGTTCTCGTATCAGGGCTATCATCGCGAGACGTGCCCGCATGCGGTCGGTTGGAAGAACGGCAAGGAGCAGGTCCTTGTCTTCCAGTATGCAGGCGAAAGCTCGAAAGGTCTGCCGCCCGAAGGCGAATGGCGATGTATGCCTGTCGCAAACGTCGCGGATGCACGCATACAAGCTGGCCCATGGATGACGGCCAGCAATCATTCGCAGCGACAGACCTGTATCGATGAGGTTGCCGCCGAGGTGGATTACTGAGCGTTCTTGAACGCCAGATATTCCTCTGCGAGTTCGCGCGAGTTGGACTTCTCGTAGAACACGACGAGATAAATTTCACCGTCTGAGCCGATCGCCTCGACTGACCAGACGCCAGGCTCGTCGCGGCGTTCGGACAACTCCCACACCAGCTTATGTGCGCTCTGGAACTGAGCATGATTGGCAATCTCATTCATTTCTGACCTACCTAGTTTGTCATTATATTTAATGACGTACCGCATTGAATAGCGTGCTTGTTGGTGCGTTTCCTACATAAGGCCGCGACGCTGGCGGTGTCGAGGCTGGCGGTGGACGCCACATCGTCGGGCCCGAAGGCCTTGTCGCGCCGCGGGTCGAGCAGCACGTCGGCGCGGGCCAGGTAATGCGTCGGCGCGACATGCAGCGCCAGCACGGTGGCGAGCAACACCGCCAGGGTGGCGAGCGCGATGTCGGCGGCGCGGCGGCGCAAGAAGCCGCAAAGCCACAGCAGGGTGCCGGGGTCGTTCGAGGGGAAGGGCTCGGTCGGCACGGCGGGCCTCAATACCGGTAGCGGGCGCCGAGCGTCGCAACCGCACGCCCGTAGGAGGCGGCTGGCAAGCTCGATCGCAGTCGGACGAGGCGGAGGTCGGCCAGGAGGTCGAGGTCGTGCCGCCACGGCACCACAAGGGTGGCGTCGAGACTGAGGAGATCGTCCTGCCGGGCGGTGCCGAGGTAGCGCAGCGCCGCATGCTGCAGGTCGAGTTCGGCCGACCAGGATGCCGAGGGCGCGGCCCGCAGCGTCACGGCCTCGCGGGTGACGTCGAGCGGGGTGCCGAGCGGTGCCCCCGGGGTGCCGACCGCGGCTTGGTCGAGGGCCCGGTCTACCGTGAAGCTCACGGTCCAGGCGGGACTCGGCCACCAGGACAGGCGGCTGCCGAAAACCGGCTCGGCAATCGGGCGCGGCCGCGTCGAATAATCCTGCCGTTGCAGCCCAGCATAGACTTCGCCGCCCAGGAGGCCGATGCGCTCGCTCCCGAGGCCGGCCACGAGGCGGGTGCCGTGCGACCGCTCGGGCGCGGCATCGAGCGTGCGCCAATTGGCGGCCGGCTCGGCGAAAACGAACAGCGCCGGGCCGAGCGGCAGCCCGAAGCGCGCCTTGACGTCGGTTCGGGTCTGGGCACTGAGGCCGAGCGTCGAGGCCGAGCCGCGCGTCGCGCCGTCGGTGAAGCTCGCCTTCGAGACAGCACCACCCAAGGTCGCGAAAGCGAGGCCGAAGGTTTTCTGCACCGAGGCCGCGAGCGTCGCATCGCGCGTTCCAAGCGGGCGGCCCCGGTCGCGGCCGAACACGGCGGCGCTGTTGTCGATGCGATCGCGAACCTGGGCGACCTCGCCCTGCAGGCGCAGGATCAGGTCGCGCCGGGGCGCCCAATCGTGCAGCACGCCGACCCGCCCCTCGAGTTGGTCGGCATCGGGCTGCGCCGGGTAGAGCTGGGTGTCGGCGGCGCCGTAAAGCACGGTGGCATGGACGCCGCCCTGGCGTTCGACCAGCAGGCGCGGCGTCAGCCGCAATCCCGGCTCGGCCCGCCCCGGCCTGCGGCGCTGGAACGGGTTGCTGTCCACCACCGCCCCGACGCCGATCGACGGCCAGGCCAGAAAACCGCCCCACGCGGCGCCCGATTGCGCGGCGGCGCGCCACCGGGGGCGGGCCTCGGCCATGGTGGCGGGCGTCAGATAGTCGAGGGCGTCCTGCGGCTTCGGCATGGCGAGATCCTCCGCCCACGCACCCGCGGACGGGCTCAGGACGCACAACAAGGCCAGCCACCGGGCACGCATGGCACAAGCACTCCCGGCAGCGGATTTCGGCGAATGGGTTCAGGATCGACGCAGCGTCGTGCCTAAAACCATCGCTCCGGCACGCGGATCAGGTCTCCGGGCTGGATGACGAGGTCGTACCCGATGTCATATTCGGCCAGGCGGGCTTCGCCGGCATGCTGGATCATCACGGTGGAGCTGCTGGCCCGATACGTCTGGCCGCCCGCCACCGCCAGGGCCCGCCACAGATTCAGGCCGGCCCGATACGGATATTCGCCCGGCTTCTCGACCTCGCCGAGCACGTAGAACGGGCGCTGGCTGAGCAGTGCCACGGTGACCTTGGGGTCACGCAGGTAGGTCCGGCGCAACGCCAGCGCGATCGCGGCCTCGAGGTCGCGGGTGGTCTTCCCCAGGGCCGGGACGGGGCCGGCGAGCGGCAATTGGAGGATGCCGGACGGCGTCACTTCGTAGCTGCCCGAAACCCCGTCCTCGCCGAACACCGTCACCTGGACCCGATCGCCACCGTGCAGCCGGGCGTCTTCGCCGGCCGGCACCACGGCGCCGCCCTCCACGGCCGCATGGGCCTCCCCGGCCGGCGGAACGCATCCCGCGAGGCCGGACAGCAGACAGCACGCCGCAACGATCAGAACAACGATGTTCATGATTTTCCGCCCCAACAACGCGGGCTTCGCAAAACGGCGGATGTTCCAGACATGCCTTCCGTTAAGGCATGTTACTAACGATTTATTAACGGACGCAATAACAATGAAGCGTCATTCAACTTAAATCGCGCCATCCTCCAGGAGGGTAACCCTATTCTGGAAGCAAATAGGCTACTCCCCCAAAGTAAGGCATCGACGTTTCATGCGCTCATCCCACTCCTCCGGTTCCCGTTTCGAACGGGACATCGGCTATGCTCGGGCGATTGTCGACGACGATTGGATCTTCGTGTCCGGCACAACCGGCTTCGACTACCATACCGGCATCATCGATGACGATGTCGTGGCACAGGCCAAGCAATGCCTGGCCAACATCGAGGCGGCCCTCGGGTCGGCGGGCTTCGGCTTGAAAGACGTCCTGCGGGTTCGCTATATTCTACCCGACCGCGCCGATTTCGAGCCCTGCTGGCCCATGCTGCGGCACGCTTTTGAGCGCGTGGGGCCGGCCGCCACCATGATGGTCGCGGGCTTGGCGGATCCGCGCATGAAGATCGAGATCGAGGTGACGGGACGTCGTCGGGCCGACGAGGGTCCTCAGGCGGCCTGACGCTGGCGGAACAGGAACCCGTCGCGGATCGTCGCCGCGAGTGCCGCTGCGGCCGGCGTGGCGCCGGTGCGCGGCAGGTGAAGGTTGACCGTGAAGCTCGGCAGCGGCGGCAGGCCGCAACTGGCCGGCAGGACCTCGAAGCCCGAACCAACCGTGCTGGCCAGCAGTGCCGACACGGCGAGGTCGGTCTGCACGGTGGCGTTCATCATGGCGGCGCCATCGGCTTCCGTCACCGAGCGCCATGCAAGCCCGCTGGCCTTCATCACATCGAGGATGGCGGGGCGGAACGCGCAGGTGTCGCAATAAAGCGAGACCGGCAGCGGCCGCCGGCGGAAAGCCTCGCCGCCCTTCGCCCCCACCCAGACCAGGCGGTCGGTCAGCAGCCCTTCGCCACGCGTGCGCCCCACAGGCTCCTCGGCCAAAGCCACGTCGAGCCGATCGGCCGCGAGCGCGGCCAGGAGGTCGGGCGAACTCAGGCAGGTAAGCGTGATGTCCACCCGGGGGTGCAGGCGGGCGTAAGCCTTGAGGATCGGCGGCAGGTAGGTCTCGACAAGGTCCGAAGGCACGCCGAGCCTCACCGTACCGTCGAAAGGCGCGGTGGTCATTTCAGCCCAGATCTCGTCGTTCAGCGTCAGCAGGCGCTTGGCGCGGGCATGCAGTCGTTCCCCCGCGTTGGTCAGTGCCAGGCCCTTGCGGTCGCGGTCGAACAAGGGAGCGCCGAAGCCGTCCTCGAGGCGCTTGATCTGCTGGCTGACGGCAGCCTGGGTCAGGTGCAGCGCCTCGGCGGCGGCCGTCATGCTGCCGGCGCCAGCCACGGTCACGAAAGCGCGGATCAGGGCGGTGTCGAGATTGCGGACCATCGGCTCAGCATAACGAGTGGTGATAACTGAGATAATGAACATTCGTTGTTCTTATGCAAGGGCCGGCTTTATTCTGGAGGGACCAACAAGGAAGTCCGTCATGTCCATCCTGTCCCTCCCGTCGGCGTCGCGCACCCGCACCACCTCACCGCGCCCGGTCATGGCCAGCATCGCGGCCCGCTGGACGGACCTGGTTCTTGCCTGGCGCCACCGGCAGGCCGAGCGGACGATGCTGGCCCTGTCGGATGCCATCCTGCACGACATCGGCGTCGCCCGAAGCGAGATCGCCACCGTGGCGCGGCACGGGCGCTCGCCGCGTCGCTGAGCTGGCCCGCGATGGTTCATCGGCCCTTAATCCGCCCGCATTAACCTGAAGGTCGGTCCCGAACGGTTCCACCGAGGGAGCATGGGCAAGGACGGACGAGATGGCGGAACATCGTCGGACCGCGGCGGGCGTCGCGAACCGCGGCTGTCCGCGCCCGGCCGACGCCGCGATGCCGTCGCGGTCTCGGCCGAGGACCGCCTGCTCGATCAGGCCCCCGGGCGTCGCGGCGAGCGGCGGGAACCCGGCTTCGATCCAGCTTTGGAACACCCCGCGGGCCCGGTGATGGGCCGGCGCGGCACGACCTCCGAGCGCCAGGGTCGCCGCAAGGGCCGTCGCAGGCGTTCGCTGCTCGGCGGCCTCAGCTATTGGGCCGCGGTGCTGGGGCTTTGGGCGCTGGTGGGCCTTGGCGGCTTCGTGGCCTATGAGGCGCGCGACCTGCCGCCGATCGACCAGCTCGCGGTGCCGAAGCGCCCGCCCAACATCGCCATCCTGTCCAGCACCGGGCAGTTGCTGGCCAACCGGGGCGACACCGGCGGCGCCGCCGTGGCTCTGAAGGATCTGCCGCCCTATGTGCCGCAAGCCTTCGTGGCCATCGAGGACCGGCGGTTTTATTCGCATTGGGGCATCGACCCGGTCGGCATCGCCCGGGCGCTGCTGCGCAACTCACGCGGGGGCGCCGTGCAGGGCGGCTCGACCCTGACCCAGCAGCTCGCCAAGAACCTGTTCCTCAACCAGGAGCGCACGGTGTCGCGCAAGGTGCAGGAGGCGATCCTGGCGCTGTGGCTCGAGCACAAATACACCAAGGCCCAGATCCTCGAACTCTACCTCAACCGCGTTTACTTCGGCTCGGGTGCCTACGGGATCGAGGCGGCGGCCCGGCGCTATTATGCCAAGGACGCCAAAGCCCTGACGGTGCCCGAAGCGGCCGTGCTGGCGGCCTTGATGAAGGCGCCGACCAAGCTCGCCCCCAACCACAACCCCGTGGCGGCGCAGGAGCGCGCCGCCCAGGTGATCGCCGCCATGGTGGAGGAAGGCTTCATCACGCCCGAGGTCGCCCGGCAGGCGCTCAGCAAGCCGGCCACCGTGGCGCATGCGCGCGGCGACGGGTCGGTCAATTACGTCGCCGACTACGTGATGGACACGCTCGACGACACGGTCGGGGCGTTTGACACCGACATCGTGGTTACCACCACGATCGACCCGGCCATGCAGGGCGCGGCCGAGCGGGCGCTGGCCGATGCGCTCAACAAGGACGGCACGAAGCTCAGCGTCAGCCAGGGGGCCCTGGTGGCCGAGGATTCGGTCGGGGCCATCAAGGCGCTGGTCGGCGGCCGGGCTTACGCGGACAGCCAGTTCGACCGGGCCGTGGCGGCGCGCCGGCAACCCGGCTCGGCCTTCAAGCCTTTCGTCTACCTCGCGGCCATCGAGCGGGGGATGACGCCCGACACGGTGCGGAACGACGCCCCCATCGACGTGCAGGGCTGGCAGCCGGAAAACTATTCCCGCCGCTACATGGGGCCCGTGACCCTGACCACCGCGCTGGCGCAATCGCTCAACACGGTCGCGGTTCGGCTCGGGGTCGAGGTGGGGCCGAAGGCCGTGATCGCCACGGCGCACCGGCTCGGCATCCAGTCGCCGCTGGAACCCAACGCCTCCATCGCGCTCGGCACCTCGGAAGTGACGCCGCTCGAGCTCGTCACCGCTTATGTGCCGTTCGGCAACGGCGGGTTGGGCGTGCAGGCCCACATCATCACGGCCGTCAGGCGCGCCAGCGGCCAGCCGCTCTACAATCGCAAGGCCGGCGGCACCGGCCGGGTGATCGACAAGGCGGCAGTCGGCATGATGGACGCCATGATGCGCGAAACGCTGATCAGCGGCACCGCCCGCAAGGCCGACCTGCCGG
>NZ_JARPVX010000098.1:0-12274 GCF_033947565.1 Lichenihabitans sp. Uapishka_5 | reverse complement strand
GCACGTCAGACCGCGCCGCCTGACTGCCGCGTCACCCAAATTCCCGCGTAGCTCGTGCGTGGGTTGGTGGTGAAGGAGGGGGAGCGGGACAGTGCGCGGTGGCGGCTGGCCTAACTTCCTATTTCTAACGCAAGTGATTCCGTGCATCGCAAGCGAGAGTTAAGCAAATGTCCCAAGCTGGTAGGTGTCGCGGTTATCGTGCCTAGCCTCTTTGGGGCCTGACTCCTCGCAAGCTGCGCATGCGGGCCAGTGTTTACGCTTTAGGGGATTGCTGCCGAACCGACCACCCGGGACTAGAGTTGATCGAGATACGGCAACATGGCGGCTTGCCCAGATCCTATGCAGGAGTTGGCAGGCCTACATTAAATCATTCACAGAGCCGCATAGCTGCCTTGCATGAAGAAGAAGCCCATGCTTTAAACCGCGCCTGGACAAAAAAAGAGCCGCCCGAAGGCGGCCCAAGTCTAGGGAGGAAACGCCCACTTAAGGGCCGCGACCGAAGTCGCAAAGAGACACTGCTCTCGCACTGCACAACTGTCTAGCCCCTAGCGGGGCTTTTTGTGTTGGCGCGTCAGCTTGGCGCAAGGTTTAAGAGGCGCGGACCTCATGTCCAACGTGAAGAAGGGCCAGCTTACCCCGGCACCTGTGCCGAACGTGCATCTGCGGCCCACCTACAAGTGGCTGTTCTGGAAAGCCGAGCGCTTAGCCGCGAAACGGGATGCGGCCGAGAGGATGAAGACTGTCGAGAGCTAACACTGCCGATCGGGAAACGGCGCAACGCCTTTTATCTCTCGGGCAAAGGCGTCCAAGGACGTCGAAAGCGTAGAGCCCCACCGATCCTTGTTCCAGGCTTGGTAACGCACCTCCCTGGATATAACTTCTACCACCCGACGAGTCTGCTGGCCGTTGGTGACGTAGCAACTTCCGGCAACCACAGCGTCAGGATTGAACCTCATGGTTGTCTCTCCATCACCCGGCCAAGGGTTCGTCTAAGCTCAACCGACTGCGCCGACAAGGCTTCGGAGCTTGCCGCCTAATATCGATCAGACCGGCAGCGCCTGTGGTTCGGGCCATGCCTGCTAAGTGAGACGCAAAAGGCCAGCAATCCGAATAGCGGCTTCTTCGGACTCAATGCGAGCGAGGATCTCGACCCCATCAGGGTCGCCGTGCTTCTGCTCGTAGAGGAAGTACCCGGCGGATGTCTGTGGATTGTGCCCGCATGCGAGAACCTTCCGCTTAGACAACGGCGCGATGCAAAGGCTTGCATCCTCACCCGTTTCCGCGCTCAAATAGAGTGCGTCCATCCCTGATCTCCTGAGCGCTTCCGTGGCCAAGCTGACTCACAAGATGCGCTCCAAGTGCGAACTTCGAGTTCGTGAGCTTGCGGATTATATGGCCGCATCTCAACAGGTTCGTCGCTCAGTTCTTCGCCGCTGCAAATATGCCAAGATCGCGCAGAGGGTTCAACATCGCGCGGCGCGCACCCTCATCTCTAATTGGCTTCGTGAAGGGAACGGCGATACGGCTGCATTGCTCCGCGCTGCGGAGACGCTTAGGTCGCAGATGGCGACTTCCGACTTCGAGGCCAATCAGAACGACTTCAACGCCGACTACATCGAGTCGTTTGTCGCCGCCTTCCCGGCCATGTCGATCCCCACATGCGAGATGATGCCCGTTCCGAGCCAGGGACGAATCAACATCAACGGAACCACCGTCGTCTATAATCCTGACGTGGCTGTGGCGCGCACGACGATCAGGAACACGCGCAAGGTGGGCGGGATCTTCCTGCGCTATGCGAAGAATGACGAGTTGCCAGAGGTTGCAGCAGGCTTCCAAAGCGCCTTTGCGTTCGGCTTCTTGAAGGCCAACCCATTCGAGCCCGAGGCCGAGCCAGAACACAAGCTGTGCATCACCATAGACGGAAACAGCGGCCGGGTCACAGAGGCGCCGAGCAAGGCAGGTTATCTTTGGAAGGAGATGGAGGCTGCCTGCGCCGACATCGCTGAGCGATGGCCATTGATCCAGCCGCCGCCAAATGCGGTGTTCTAGCCGACATGCCTGGCCAGAAGCCGAGTAAAGCAAACAAGCCCGAGAAGGTCAGCTCCACAATCCTCGGCGCCGCCGCCGAGCACTACGTGATGTGCCAGCTCCTACGGCGGGACATGATTGCGGCGCTGGCTCCGACTGGAGTGCCAAACTGCGACATCATCGTTTCCGACAAGCTGGGGAGCAAAGTCGCCGCCGTTCAAGTCAAGGCGCGTCGCGCGATCGGCGCAGACGGCGGGTGGCACATGAAAGCCAAGCACGAGACGATCTTCGCGCCTCTGCTGTTCTACTGCTTCGTTGACTTCGGCCTAGGCCTCAGCGACGCGCCACAGTGCTGGGTGATTCCGAGCACCGAAGTCGCCGAAGCAATCAGCCAAAGCCATGCCGTGTGGCTGTCGTCACCGGGCAAGAAGGGGCAAGCGCGTAACGACACGGAAATGCGCAGACTCATGCCCGATTACAGCCACCAAGGCCTAGGTCGGGGCAAGGGCTGGCTTGATCCCTACAAAGAGGCTTGGACACTCATAAAAGGTGCCGCTGCGACCTAGGTGTGTTTGCTACCTAATACCGGATAATCGAGCCGGTCGAGCGCCACCGTCAGGCGCACGACCTCGGCGGCTTCCCGGAACAACGGCACCACGACCGAATAGATCGGCAGCGCGGCGTCGTCCGTCACAGCCCCGGTCGCGACCGGATGGGCGGGGGCCGTCGCGGCGGCGAGCCGCACCGCGACGGCCAGCAGAAAACACCCCGAGAAGGCGAGCGCCAACACGGTCAGGCACAGGGCGGGCATCAGCACGGCCAGTCCACAGAGCCCGATCGCCAGCGTCGCCAGCACGCCGGCCTGCACAACCGTCAGGCCCGAGCGGGCCGACAAGGCGCCGTTCCAATCGGCAAGGCCGTGGCTCGCCCAATGGGCCACGATGCTGCGCCGATGCTGGCGGATCAGCGCTTCGAGCCGCTCCGGTGTCGTCAGTGCCAGCACGCCGCTGCCCTGCCCGGCGTCGCGCAACAGGTGCCGCAGCAAGGCGCCGGTGGGCGCCGCCAGCGCATGCCACCCATGGCGGTTCGGCGCCAGCAGCAACAAGCCGTGCCGCAATACGGCATCGAGCGTCGCGGCCGCGGCGGGCCGCAAGGGGCGTTCAGCGAAGTCGAGCCCGAGATGGGCCGCGAGGCAGCGGTAATAACGATCGGACGACATCAGGCCTTCGGCCATCAACAGCCGCTCGGGCGGCAACCGCAGGGTCGCGGCCCGGTGGGCGGCCTGCCGCAGCGCCTCGGGCGGCACGTGGCCGGGCGGGATGAAAGCGAGTTCGGCCGGCAGTGGCGCGTCCACGCCCGTCCACGGTTCTGACGCGTCGCCGCCGTCCCGGTTGGCCGAAGGGCCCATTGCGATCAGGCTCCCGCTTGCGCCATAGATGCATCCTCCAAAGCTTTGACGCCGAATGCGAGTCTTGTTTTGATCAACCGGGTCTTCCTGACCGCCCTTCTGGCCCTGATGGCCGGCACGGCCGTCGCGGCCGACAGCGCGGCCGTGTTCATTCCCGGCTTCTGGGACTCACAGGCGCCGTTGCGCAAGCCCGACCTCGAAGCCGGCACCCCGCTGCGCTTCGTAACCTCGACCGACTACCCGCCCTTCGGCTTCACAGGCCCGGACGGCACCCTCGCCGGCTTCGAGGTGGACCTCGCCCATGCGGTCTGCGACGAGCTGAAGGTCCCCTGCACCATCCAGGCCCGACCCTGGAACGACCTTTTCCCCGCGCTTGCCGGCCAGGAGGCCGACGCCGCCATCGCGTCGCTGTCGATCACGCCGGCCTCGCGCCGCTTGGCCGACTTCACCCGGCCCTATTACAAGACCCCGGCGCGCTTCCTGGTGCGGGCCGAAGCGCCGCCGCTCAACCCCACGCCGGCCAGCCTGGCGGGGCAGCGCATCACGGTTGCGGCCGGCACCGCCCATGAGGCCTACCTGCGCGCCTTCTTCCCGCAATCGATCATCGTCACCCTGCCGAGCCCCGAAGCCGCACGGGCGGCCCTGAAAAGCGGCCAGGCCGACCTCGTGTTCGACGACGGGGTGGGGGCCGCCCTGTGGCTCGGCGGACCGGGGGCGGCCGGATGCTGCGCCTTCCGGGGCGGCCCCTTCACGGAAAGCCGCTTCTTCGGCGAGGGCGCCGGCATTGCGGTGCGCAAAGGCGATGCGCCCTTGCGACGCGCGCTCGACGACGCGCTCGCCCGGCTGGCCCGCGACGGCCGCTACGCCGACCTTTACCTCAAATATTTCCCGATCGGGTTTTATTGAACGGGGCGCTCACAGCAGCACCTCGGCCACAGCCGCCACCTCGGCCGGCAGGTTGGCGTCGCCGAGCATCTCGCGGACGCTGATCTCGGCCGTGCGGGCGAGGGCATCGAGCGGCAGACCATTGGCGCCGCGCCCGAAAGGCGCTTCGAGTTCGTCGCCCAGCGCGTCGAGGCCGAAGAACGTATAGGACACGATGGCCACTGCGACCGGTGTCCAGCCGCCGGCCGCCGGCACCAGCCCGAACGGCAGCAGCAAACAGAACAGATAGGCCGTGCGGTGCAACAGCAACGAATAGGTGAAAGGGATCGGCGTGCCGCGCAGCCGCTCGGACGCCGCCAGCGTGCCTGAAAGCGCGATGACCTGAGCCTCCATGGTCATCGCGGTCTGGGCTTCGATGCGGCCCTGCGCCAGCCAGATCGCGATATCGGCCGACACCGCCCGCAGAATCAGGTTGGGCGCGTTGCGGGCCGCCCGCAGGCGGTCCCATTCGGGCTCCGGCAGGCAGGCCAGCGCCTCGGGCCCGAGCGGATCGCCCCGCAGCCGATCCCGGAGGGCATACAGGAAGGCCACCGCCCGCAGGGCGATCGGGCGCGCCTGCGCGACGTCGCCGTGAGCGCCGTACACGAGCGCCTGCCGGGTGAGGCTGCGGATGTCGACGAGGGACTGCCCCCAGATCTTGCGCCCTTCCCACCAGCGGTCGTAGCAGGCCGAGTTGCGGAAGCCGGCGAAGATCGACAAGGCGATGCCGATCAACGAGAACGGCAGCGCGGCCGCCGGCGCCGCGTTGATCCAGTGCCCGTCCTGCAGGGCCACGGCCAGGAACGACAACACTACCACGCCACCGATCCGCCACTTGATGCGCGGGATCACGGAGCCGCGCATCTGGAACAACAGCTGCAGGGTAGTCGGCTTGGTGCGGACGATCACGCCCGAGGGTTCCGTCGCCGATGAGGCGCGGTCATGAGCTCACAAGGAAGCGGCAAGGTCGGCGGCGGCCTTTTCGGGGGATTGGGACAGGTTGAAGCCATTCACGAAGCGGCCGTCCTTGTCCATCAGATAGACCAGGGCCGTATGATCCATGGCGTAGTCGCCCCCGGCGGTCGGCACCTTCTTGACGTAGACCTTGTAGGCACGCTCGACCGCCGCCACGGCGTCGGGCGATCCCGTCAGGGCCCGGATGCGCGGATCGAAGTTCGACAGGTAATCCTTGAGCACCGCCGGCGTGTCGCGCCACGGGTCCACCGTGATGAACAGGGCCTGGGCCTTGGCGTCTTGGCCAAGCACCCGGAACATGGCGCTGAGGTCGCTCAGCGTCGTCGGGCACACATCGGGGCAATGGGTGTAGCCGAAGAACACCAGCGTCGGCTCGCCCCGCAGCAGGGCTTCGGTCGCCGGGTGGCCGTCCTGGTCGGTCAGCGCAAAGGCGCCGCCGACCGCGGCCGGGCCGCCGAAGCCCGTCGAGCCACGGCCAGCGTCGCCCTGGCGCAAGACCATCACCAGGGCCGTGACCGACAGCACGAGCCCGATCACGGCGGCGATGCCGGCCAGCCTCAGAACGGATCGTTTGTCCATGCGGGCGTCGCCTCGGGGCTGGAACAACGGCAGCGTCGCACCACCGGCAGGCGGCCGAGCGGCGCTACACCCGGCCGATCACCTGGGAGATGACACGAGCCGTGTAGTCCACCATCGGCACCACTCGGGCATAGTTGAGGCGCGTCGGTCCGATGATGCCCAGGATGCCGATGATCTTCTGATTGCCGTCCCGGAAGGGCGTCGCCACCATGGCGGAGCCCGACAAGGAAAACAGCTTATTCTCGGCACCGATGAAGATGCGGACGCCCTCGCCGGTTTCGGCGCGGTCGAGCAGCTCGATCACCTCGGTCTTGGTTTCGAGGTCGTCGAACAACAACCGGATGCGCTCGAGCTCCTCGAGCGCCGTGAGATCCTCGAGCAGGTTGCCTTGGCCCCGGACGATCAGCCGGCGGTCGCCCGTCTCGAGGCTCGCCCAGGTGGCAAGGCCGGCATCGACCACCCGGTGGGACAACTCGTCGAGCTCGACCTGGGCGGCCCGACGCTCCGCCTCGATTTCGAGGCGGGCTTCGGGCAGGGTCCGGCCCCGGATGCGGGCGTTCAGGTAATTGGCGGCCTCGATCAAGGCCGACACCGGCAGGCCGGGCGGGATCGCGACGACGCGGTTCTCGACCGAGCCGTCCTCTGCCACCAGCACCGCGAGCGCCCGGGTGCCGTCGAGCCGCACGAACTCGATCTGCTTCAGGCGGTGGTTATCCTTGCCGGTCACCACCACGCCGGCGCCGCGCGTCAGGCCCGACAGGAGGCCCATGGCGTCCGACAGCACGCCATCAACGGTGCGGCCGAACGAGGCCGCCTGAACCTCGGCGTCGATACGCTGCCGGTCATGGTCGCCGAGGTCGCCCCATTCGAGCAAGGCATCGACGAAGAACCGCAGCCCCAGGTGGGTGGGCAGGCGTCCGGCGCTGGTATGGGGCGCGTAGATCAGCCCGAGGCCCTCGAGCTCCTGCATGACGTTGCGCACCGAGGCCGGCGACAAGCTCGTGGGCAGCAGGCGAGACAGGTTGCGGCTGCCGACGGGCTCGCCCGTGGTCAGGTAGCTGTCGACGATGCGCCGGAAGATCTCGCGCGATCGCTCGCTGAGCGAGGCCAGCGCCGTCGTGGCGGCAAGATCGGCGCGCGTGGGGAGGGACATGGGCATGGGCCGAGAGCTTGCGTCGGCACGAACACGGATTCAAGCGGCAAGAAGCCGGGCCGCCTCGGCCCAGTCGGCCGCGACCGCGACCGCCCCGGCGGCTTGCAGCACCGCCGCATGGCCCGGGCCGACGTGACCGCCGCCCGTAAATCCGAAGGCCGTCATGCCGGCCGCGCGGGCAGCCTCGATGCCGAACACGGAATCCTCGATGACGGCGCAGCGGCACGGCATAACCCCCATGCGGGCTGCGGCCAGCAGAAACAGGTCCGGCGCCGGCTTGCCGTGCAGAACGGCGCTGGACGAGAACAGATGCGGCTCGAACCAGGGCGCGAGGCCGGTCAAGGCCAGGCTGACGCGGATGCGCTCGGGCTGCGACGAGGAAGCGACGCAGCGCCGCAGGTCCGGCGGCAGGCTGCGGAGCGCGTCGACCACGCCCGGCATGGCTTCGAGTCCAGCCTCGAACAATTGCCGGGTGACGGGCCAAAGCCGCTCCGGCACGTCGGGCGGCACAGGATGACCGGTCGCCGCGCCGATGCGCCGCAACGCGTCCGCCTGCTTCATGCCGAAGCAGCTCATCACCAGATCGACGGTGGCCGGCACGCCGGCTTCGTTCAGCACCGTGTGGAGGGCCTGGAGCGCCAGGGGCTCGCTGTCGACCAGCACGCCGTCGCAATCGAAGATCAGGAGGTCATTCGGCATGCTGGCTCGCCCGGTCCCGTGCCGAACAAGATAGGCTTTCCGGCCCGGCTGGCCAGAACAGGCGGGACGCCGTCAGGCCACGAGGCTTCGCCGCAGGGGTGCCGGCGTCGCAAAGGGAAAGTCCGCGGTCGGCACCGGGCGGCCGAACAGCCAGCCCTGGCCGATATCGCAGCCGAGCTCGCGCAGCAGTTCGGCGACGCGCGCGGTCTCAACCCCTTCCGCCACCGTGGAAAGCCCGAGGCTGTGGCCGAGCCCCACCACGGCGGCGACGATCTTGCGGCTTTCATCGTCGTCCACCATGCCGCGCACGAAGCTCGCATCGATCTTCAGGGTGTCGAACGGCAGGCATCGCAGGTGCTTCAAGCTCGAATAACCGGTGCCGAAATCGTCGAGCGCGAGCTTGATGCCGTCGCAGCGCAGATCCTCGAGCAGGCGGCGCGCCAGATCGAGGTCGCTGACGAAGGCGCCTTCGGTGACCTCGAGCTCCAGGCGATGCGCCGGGAACCCCGTATCGGCCAGGATGCGCCGGATCAGCGCCGGCAACGCTTCGTCGCGCAACTGCAGCGGCGACACGTTGAAGGCGACGGTCAGGGGCTCCGGCCAGGCCAGGGCCGACAAGCAGGCGCGCCGCAGCAGCCGCTCCGTGAGCGCATCGATCAGCCCGAGCGATTCGGTGAGCGGGATGAACTCCGCCGGCGACACCCAGCCGTGCGCGGCATGGTGCCAGCGGGCCAGGGCCTCGGCGCCGATCACCCGCCCGCTTCCCAGCTCCACGAGCGGCTGGAAAAACGGCACGATCTCATCGGCCTCGATGGCGCGGCGCAGATCGGCCTCGAGCCGAACCCGCGCGCGGGCGCCAGCCTCCATGGCATCGTCAAAGATCCGGACGCGGTCGCCCCCGTCGGACTTGGCCTGCCGCAGCGCGATCTCGGCATGGCGCATCGCCTCGTCCACATCCGTGGCCGCAGTGGTCAACCAGGCGGCGCCGGCGCTGAGCGTCACCGCGATCCGGCGCCCGTCCTTCAAGGCGTGCGCGGTTCCAAGCGTCGTCACCAGATCCCGGAGCCCATGCTCGCACCCGAGGGCGCCGCTGCCGGTGTTCTCCACCACCACCGCGAATTCGTCGCCGCCCACCCGGGCCAACGGGGTGCAGGCCGGCACCAGCCGACGCAGCCGGTCGGCGACGCCCTGCAGCATGGCGTCGGCGGCGGTGTGGCCGAAGGCGTCGTTGGTGGCCTTGAAGCGATCGATGCCGATGATCAGCAGGGCATGCCGTCCCCCTGGGGGCAGCCGGTCCAGCTTGGCGCCGAGTTCGGTGCAGAACTGCCGGCGGTTGAGGAGCTGTGTCAGGGCATCCTTTGTGGCAGCGGTCCGCAGCCGGGCCCGGGTGGCGGCCGCCATCAGGGTGATGACGAGCAGCATGACGCAGAACCCGAAGGCGGCGGCCCGGACCCACAATTGCCGGTTGGTTTCGGTCGCATGGGCATCGGCGCCAACCCGGAGGTCATGTCCGAAAACCTCCATCCCGGCGTCGTAGACGTCTTGCAGGTAGCTGAATTCGGCCCCGTCGAGCAACGCCTGCGCCCCGTCGCACCGGCCTTCCCCGGCGAGCGCCAGGGCGCGGCGCTCCATCAGCCGGAGGTCTCGGTTCGCCTCGACGATGGTGCCGACCAGCGAGGCGCGGGTGCTGGGATCGGCGACCGACACGGCTTCGCCGATCGTGGCATCGAGGGTCGGTACCGCGGCTTCGAAACGCTCGGTCCAGCGCAGATCCCCGGTGGCGGCCCCCAACCGGGCCGCCAGGGTGAGGTCCTGGTCCAGAAAGGCGATCTGGCCGCGCAATTCGGTGGCCCGCAGGGCATGCTCGGCCGCAGCCCGCATGGTTTGACTCGACTGCAGCATGGTCCCGCCGAGCCAGATCAGCACGAGGCTCAGGCCCCCGGCGGTGATCGTGCTGATCGAAAGATCGACGAAGGTGCGTATCGTCGTACGGCGGAGGGGCCAAGGCGCTTGCATGGCGTGAAGGCTGCGTGGGGCGCCTTATCGATTGGTTGCCGCCAATGCCCCAAGGAACGCCTTTCCACCATGTCGGCCGTCCGGCTGCCCTTAGGCTTAACAAAGGGTGCGGGCACCGAAACGTCGCACCGCGCCCGAGCATTGCGTCGCCTCGCCGCCGCCGATACAAACGCCGCCACCGCCGCCGATCGAGACCGCCCATGCAAGCCCGCATCATCGTCACCCTGAAAACCGGGGTCCTGGACCCGCAGGGCAAGGCCATCGAAGGGGCGCTGAAGTCTCTGGGCCTGTCGGGGATCGAGGCGGTGCGGCAGGGCAAGCTGTTCGACGTCGAGCTCGGCGACACCGATCCGGCCGCGGCCCGCACCAGCCTGACGGCCGCATGCGACCAGCTGCTGGCCAACACCGTGATCGAGGACTACCGCATCGAAATCGACGGACAGCCGGCGTGATCTCGGCCGTCGTCACCTTTCCGGGCATCAATCGCGAAACCGATGTGGCCCGGGCGCTCACAAAGGGCGCCGGCCACGCCCCCGCCATGGTGTGGCACACCGAGACGACGCTGCCGCAGGGCACGGACCTGGTGGTTCTGCCGGGCGGCTTCTCCTATGGCGACTACCTGCGCTGTGGCGCCATCGCGGCCCGCTCGCCCGTCATGGCGGCCGTGCGGGCCCATGCGGCGCGGGGCGGCCTCGTGCTGGCGATCTGCAACGGTTTTCAGATCGCCTGCGAGGCAGGATTGCTGCCCGGCGTCCTGGTGCGCAATCGCAACCTGAAATTCCTGTGCCACTTCCAGCACGTGAGCGTGGGGCGGGCCGACACGGCCTTCACCCGGCGGTTCACGGCCGGCGAAACCGTGAAATTCTGCGTGGCTCATGGGGAAGGCAACTACACGGCCGATGCGGCGACGTTGGAGCGGCTCGAGGGCGATGGCCGCGTGGCGTTCCGGTATTGCGACCCCGAGGGCAACACGGCCGGCCTCGGCAACCCGAACGGCTCCGAGCGCAACATCGCCGGGGTGTTCTCGGCCGGCTTGAACGTGCTCGGGCTGATGCCCCATCCGGAGAACCTGATCGACCCGCTGGTGGGCGGCACCGACGGCCTCCGGCTGTTCGAGAGCCTCGCGGCCTGAACGACCTTTTGCGGCCGCCGGATCGCCGCCGCGTTGCGCGACGCTCGGATGTCGCGGCCGCCGCGTTAGGCTTCGGTGCGGCACTTTGCCTGGTGCTGGGCGGGCTGGCGGCTCTCGGGCTGCTGAGCCGGGCGCAATGCGGCGGCGAGGCGCGGCCGTTCCTCGGTTCGGGGCGGCAGGCCTTTGCGATCTACGGGTGCCTGCAGCGCGACGCCGGACCGCTGATCGCTCTGAAGAAACGGCTGGGCATCTACGATCCGGCTTGGAAGACGGTGATCAAGTGATCCCGAAGACCGGCCGAAGAACAAGGCCGCTCAATTTTAGATTACATTCGTTCTAAACTAGACTGCACCAGTATTCGTACGGCTCGCCTTGATCGGACCGGATCGATGACATAGAAACCGCGTGGCTCCCAGGAGGCTCGCAGGTGCTTGTTGCCTATCTGATCATGTTGCGGGAAGGCATTGAGGCCGCGCTCATCGTCGGCATCATCGCCGGCTACCTCAAACAAACCGGGCGCAGCGCTTGGCTGCCGTCCGTGTGGCTCGGCGTGGTGCTGGCGATTGCGATCTGTGTCGTGGTCGGCGTCGCGCTGAACTACACCAGTGGCGAGTTTCCGCAGAAGCAGCAGGAACTGTTCGAGGGTCTGGTGGCGCTCGCGGCCGTGGTGATCCTGACCTCGATGGTCTTCTGGATGAAGAAGGCGGCCCGCTCCATCAAGGCTGAGCTGCACCACTCGGTCGATGCGGCGCTGCGGCCGGGCACCGGCCAGGGCTGGGCCTTGGTCGGCATGGCGTTTCTTGCGGTCGGGCGCGAAGGGCTCGAATCCGTGTTCTTTCTGCTGGCGATCGTGCAGCAAAGCGAAGGCTGGAGCGTGCCGATCGGCGCCTTCCTGGGGCTGCTGTCGGCCGTCGCGGTCGGAGCCGCCATCACCTATGGGGGTCGCAAGATCGACCTGCGTCGTTTCTTCCGCTGGACCGGCGCCTTCATCATCTTCGTGGCATCGGGCCTGCTGGCCAGTGCGGTGCGGGCGTTTCACGAGGCCGGGTTGTGGAACGGGCTGCAGGATCGTGCCTTTGACCTCAGTGGCATCCTGCCGGCCGACGGCATCCTCGGCACGCTGCTGACCGGCCTTCTGGGCTACCAGGACGCGCCCACGGTGGGCGAGCTCCTGGCCTACACGATCTTCCTTGTGCCGGCGCTGATCCTGTTCTTCTCGCAACAGCGGCCCGTGGCGGCCCCCCGCATCGCCTGACGGAGTTCTTCCCGTGCTTCTGCCCCGTCGTATTCCCCTGCTGGTATCGTTTCTGCTGGTTGCCGCGGTGCTGCCGATGGCAGCCCGGGCCGACGACGTCCCGAC
>NZ_JARPVX010000097.1:0-12350 GCF_033947565.1 Lichenihabitans sp. Uapishka_5 | reverse complement strand
GGCTCCGTGGGAATCCACTGTCTCTGAACTACGCACATTCCGTCCACACGGCCTAACCCGTCGAGGTACAGTACGAGATAGCGGCGCGATCCGTCCGATCCAAGGAGGAACAATGACGTCCTGGAATGGTGCCATCGTCGGCTGCGGCTTCTTCGCCCACAACCACCTTCATGGCTGGGGCGAGTTGAAGGAGCGCTGTGCGATCCGGGCAGTGTGCGACATCGACGGCGGCAAGGCCCAGGCCGCAGCGGACGCGTTCGGAATTCCCAACGTGTACACCAACATCGAGGAGTTGCTGGCGCGCGAGACGCTCGATTTCGTCGACATCGTCACAACGGCGCCCTCGCATCGCGCGCTTGTTGAGGCCTGCGCGCGCCGCGGCGTCGCGACCGTGGTGCAGAAGCCGCTCGCGCCGGATTGGGCGGACGCCTCCGCCCTTGTGGCCACGATGGATCGGGCCGGGCGCCCGCTGATGGTGCATGAGAACTTCCGCTTCCAGGCGCCTCTGAGTCGAGCCGCAGACGTGCTGCGCTCGGGGGTGATCGGCGAGGCCGTTTGGGGCCAGTTCTCGTTCCGTACCGGCTATGACATCTACGCCGGCCAGCCCTATCTCGCGGAGGTGGAGCGTTTTGTCCTGCTCGATCTCGCCATCCACGTGCTCGACATCGCCCGCGTCTTCATGGGCGAAGCCGAGACGGTGGCGTGCCGCAGCCAGTCCGTCCGCCCGGGCATCAAGGGCGAGGACATGGCCACCGTGATGCTTGGCCATCGCGGTGGCGCGACCAGCATCGTAGACGTCACCTACGCTAGCCGTCAGACGCCCGACCCGTTCCCGCAGACGCTTCTCCACGTCGACGGGCGGCAAGGCTCGATCCGGCTCGACCGCGAGTTCCACCTCACTGTCACAACCCCGGAGGGTACGACCCGTGAGGTGGTGGCGCCGCACGCGTCCGCCTGGATGAGCCCGCAATGGGTCTTGATCCAGGACAGCGTGGTCGCAACCCAGCGCCATTGGCTCGATTGCCTCGATGGTGGCGCGGAGCCGGCGACGTCGGGACGCGACAACTTGAAAACGTTTGCTTTGGTCGAGGCGTCCTACCGCTCGGCTGCGGCCGGTGGGAGCCTCGTGACGCCGGAGGTCTTCTAACGCCTGGCTTCAAACCGCCAGGAAGCCGCCGTCGACCGGCAAGGTATGTCCGGTTGTCATGCCAGACCCGGGACCGGCCAAGAACAATACGGCATCGGCCACTTCGTCCACGGTGGCGAAGCGGCGCATCGGCGTGGCGTCGATGACGCGCCCGGTGGCGACCGGGTCGGCCAGCAGGCCGCGCGTCAGGTCCGTCTCGACATAGGTCGGCGCCACCGCGTTCACCCGGATGCCGAGCGGGGCCCATTCCACCGCCAGCGCGCGCGTGAGGTTCACCAGCCCCCCCCTTGCTGGCCTGATAGGCGGCGTTGGGGAACAGCCCGCCCGAGAATCCCATGACGGAAGCGATGCTGACGATCGTGCCGCCGCGTTCGCGCATTTGGCGCGCCGCCTCGCGGGCACACAAAAAGGCGCCCGTGAGGTTGACCCCGACCACATGGGCGAAATCGGCAGCCCGCATCTCGAGGGCGGGAGCGCGCACCGCGAGCCCGGCGCCGTTGATCAGGATATCGACAGGCCCGAGCGCCTGCGCGATCCAGGCGAAGGCCGTCACGACGGCGTCCTCGTCGGCGACGTCGCAGCGGGCGAAATGCTGGTGCGACGGCATGTCGTCGGCGGGTGCGCGGTCCAGGAGCACCACACGGGCTCCGGCAGCGGCGAGGTGGGACGCGCACCCCGCCCCGATGCCGCGCGCGCCACCGGTGATTACCGCGAGCTTGCCGGACAATGTTGGCTGAGGGGCTTGATCGGACATCGAGGGTCTCCGTGCATGAGCTTCAGGGATGGTCGGCTGGTTCGAAGACATCGCCGATCGGTGAAGTATCAGACCCGGAACCATCGGACTGGTTGCGTTCCCGGCTCGTTTGCGGGCATCGCTGGCGTCCTGTGCGATTGTCAGCCAAGAATGACAGCCCAAACAAACCCTATATCAAGGGTTCGAGGAGGCTGGTTTTGGCGCAACGGGAAGACAGCACGCGGTCCTACCTCGCGGCCTTGCTTGGGCTGACGGTGCTGGTGTTCGCCGGGATAGGCATCGCCAATCCGGGCTTCGTGTCGGGCGGGAGCCTGAGCTCCATGGCCTTCCAATTCCCCGAATTCGGCCTGTTGGCCCTGGCGATCCTGCCCACGATGTTATCGGGCGGCATCGATCTGTCGGTGGTCAGCATCGCCAACCTGTCCTCCATCGTGGCGGCGCTGCTCTTGAAAAGCGGCCATGAGGGTTTGGCGGTGCCGTTGGCACTTTGCGTCGGCATCGGCTGCGGCCTGCTCAATGGCGTGCTGATCGGCACCCTGCGGCTGCCGGCCATCCTGGCGACGCTCGGCACCATGCAGGGCATCGGCGGGCTCGGCATCGTGATCACGGGTGGCCCCGCCGTCACAGGCCTGCCCGACTGGTATGCGACCACGCTTAACGCGGCACCGGGGGGCGTGCCGGTGCCCCTCATCGTCTTTGTTGCCGTTTTGATCTCCATGGGCTTGCTGCTGCGCTATTCGCCCGCCGGCGTGCAGGCCCGGCTCTACGGCGCGAACCCGGTCGCGGCACGGTTCGCTGGGATTCCCGAGCGACGCCTCATCATGACGATCTATGTCGCGAGCGGCATCGTCTCGGCCCTGGCGGGGCTGCTCATCCTTGGCCACGCCAACTCGGCCTACGCCGATTACGGCACCTCCTACGTGCTGCTGGTGGTGCTCATCAATATCCTGGCCGGCGTCAACCCGGCAGGCGGTGCGGGAACGGTCGGTGGAATCGTGCTCGCGGTGCTGCTGCTCCAGTTCATCTCGAGCGGGCTGAATTTCCTGTCGTTCAGCGCTTTCCTGCGCGACCTGTTCTTCGGCCTGCTGCTCATCATCGTCATGTCGTTGCGCGTGCTGGCCGGACAGGTGCGTCTCACGACCTGGCTGTCCCGCAAGGCTGCATAATCCGGCCAAGGGCCGAACGGCCGTTTACGGGTGGAGAGTTGGCCGCTACAAATCCAGCAGCGCCGCCTGACAGCGCAATCATCGCAACTCGCCAGAAGAGCGGGGCATTTCGGAGGGATCACCGTGACGTTGAAGCATAAAGCCGTCGCAGCCGGCCTGGCACTGGCGCTTTTGGGCGGCGGCGCGGCCGTGAGCCAGGCGCAGTCCAAGAAGTACAATATCACCACGGTGGTGAAGATCGCCGGCGTCGCTTGGTTCAACCGCATGGACCAGGGCGTGCAGATGTTCGCCAAGGACACCGGGCAGAACGCGACCCAGGTCGGGCCGGCCTCTGCCGACGCGGCACTGCAGAACCAGATCGTCCAGGACCTGATCGCCAAGAAGGTCGATGCCATCACGGTGGTGCCGAACTCGCCCGAGTCGATGGAGCCGGTACTCAAGAAGGCGCTTGATGCCAAGATCGTGGTCGTGGGCCACGAGGGCTCGAACCTCGCCAACGTCACCTATGACGTCGAAGCCTTCGACAACTCGGCCTTCGGAGCGCACCTGATGGACAACCTCGCCAAGGCCATGGGCGAGGAAGGCGAATATGCGGTCTTCGTGGGCCACCTGACGGCCAAGACACACAATCAGTGGGTCGATGCCGCGATCGCGCGCCAGAAGGAGAAATATCCCAAGATGACCCTCGTGGCCGACAAGCAGGAAAGCCTCGAGGATCAGCAGGTCGCCTACGCTAAGACCAAGGAGCTCCTGCAGGCCCACCCGAACCTCAAGGGCATCCAGGGCAGCGCATCGACCGACGTCGCCGGCGCCGCGCTTGCGGTCGAGGATGCGGGCCTGGGCACCCAGGTGAACGTCGTCGGCACCAGCCTGCCGTCGATCGCCGGCCCCTATATCTCGAGCGGCACCATCAAGGCCATCTCGTTCTGGGATCCCGCCAAGGCGGCCTATGTGGTGGACAAAGTCGCCGTGATGGCGCTCGACGGCAAGAAGGTCGAGGACGGCATGAATCTCGGCCAGGAGGGCTACGAGAAGGTGAGCCTGAAGGGCCACGTCATCACGGGCCAGGCCTGGGTCGATTGCACCAAGGACAACCTTTCGACCTTCAACTTTTGATCCACCAAGGCGGCCACGTCCCCACAGGGGCGCGGCCGGTTTTCCCCAGCTTAACGGCCTTCCGATTGCTTCCTGTTGCCTGATCCTGTTCTCGCCATGCGTGGCATCCACAAGTCCTACGGGCCCGCGCGCGTGTTGCAGGACGTTGATTTCGAGCTCGGCTCCGGCGAGGTGCGCTGCCTCGCGGGCGAGAACGGGTCGGGCAAGTCGACGCTGATCAAGATTCTGTCGGGCGTCGTGGCCGCAAATGCTGGAACGGTCCGGCTCTTCGGCCAGCCCGTTGCAGGCACCGACCCCGCCGCCGTGATCGCGGCGGGCCTGTCGGTCATCTACCAAGACTTTTCGCTGTTCCCCAACCTGACGGTCGTGGAGAACGTCACCTTCTTGCGCGCGACCGCCCACCGCCATCGCCTCGTGCACCGGGGCGAGCGGCGCCGGCTTGCCGCCGCCACGCTCGAGCGTATGGGCGTGAGCCTCGACCTCGACGAGCCGGTCGAAACGCTCCCTGTAGCGGCGAAGCAGTTGGTCGCCATCGCCCGCGCCCTCGCCAATGACGCGCGCATTGTGGTCATGGACGAACCCACCACGGCCCTGACCCGACACGAGGTCGACAACCTGCTGCGCCTCGTCGCGGGATTGAAGCGCGAGGGCGTATCGTTCATTTTCGTCAGCCACAAGATCGAGGAGGTCTTCACAGTCTGCGACACCGTCACGGTGATTCGGGATGGCCGTGTCGCGGCTGCAGGCTCCGCCTCCGATTTCACCCCCGCGGCCCTCGTTACCGCCATGACAGGCCGCGACGTTTCGAGCCAGCGCTTGGCCCGCGACGAGACAGCTGTCGGAGAGCCTTTTCTGTCTGCGCGCGGGCTTACCCGCATCGGCGAGTACCGCGACGTCGACCTCGACCTCCACGCAGGCGAGATCGTGTCGATCGTGGGCCTGCTGGGATCGGGACGCACCGAACTGGCCCTCACGCTGTTCGGCGAAACGCGACCCGACGGCGGCACGCTCCGGGTCGCGGGCCAGCCACGCAGCTTCGGCTCCGTGCGCGATGCCATGGCGGCCGGCATCGCCTATGTGCCGGAAGATCGGCTCTCCGAAGGCTTGTTCCTCGACCAGCCGATCCGCGACAACATCACGGTCTCGAGTCTCGACCGCGACACGCGTGGGGGCTGGCTCGACGTCGCTGCCGGGGCGCGCCGCGCCAAAGCCGCGGTCGAGCGGCTACGCATTCGGCTGCAGAACGTCGCGGCGCCGGTGGTGCAGCTCTCGGGCGGCAACCAGCAGCGCGTGGTGCTGGCCCGCTGGATGGAGCGGAACCCCAAGCTCATCATCCTGAACAGCCCGACCGTCGGCGTCGATGTGGGTTCGAAACGCGACATTCACGAGCTGCTAGTCGGCCTACGGGCAAATGGTACGGCCGTGCTGGTGGTGACCGACGACATCGGCGAGGCGCTCGCGATTAGCGACCGCATTCTGGTGATGGCGGGCGGGCGCATCACGGCGACGCTCGCAGGCGACCGGGCAACCGAACACGAGATCGCGGCAGAGGTCGCGAAGGAAGCCGCCTGATGCGCCGGACCCTGTCACGCCTTGCCGCCTCGCCACAGGGCATCATGCTGGCCACAGGGATCGTGCTGGCGATTGCGTTCTCGATCATCAATCCGGTGTTCCTCAGCGCCCCGAACCTCGTCGACCTGCTGCGCAACTCCATCGTCACCGGCATCTTCGCCATCGGCGTGCTGATCGTGCTCGCCTCGGGGGGCATCGACGTGTCGTTCACGGCCATCGGCGCCTTCTCGCTCTACGCCACGACCAAGCTCCTGATCGTGTCCGGCATCCACCCGCCCATGGTGGCGATCTTCGCCATCGGCATCGCCATCGGGGTGGCACTCGGCCTCGTCAACGGCCTGCTTATCGGTCTTCTGGGCCTGCCGACCCTCATCGTCACGCTTGCCACCCTCAGCCTGTTCCGAGGTGCGCTGCTCACTTTCGTGGGTACACTCTATTACGGCACCATCCCGGCTGAGATGGTGGCCTATTCGCGCCAGCCGCTCTTGGCATTCCACCTCGCGAGCGGCCGCATCGTGCAACTGCCTATGGCCTTCCTTAACTTGGTCCTGGTGGCTACGCTCGTGGCCCTGATCCTCAGTGGCACCATGTTCGGCCGCAAGATCTACGCGCTCGGCGGCTCGGAGGAGGCGGCAGAGCGCATCGGGATCAACGTGCGGCGCGTCAAGCTCGCCATTTTCATGCTGGCGGGCGGCATCGCGGGGCTCGCGGGCGTTACCCACGTGACGCTGATGCGCATCGCCAATCCTTTCGACCTCGTGGGCAGCGAACTTAACGTCATCGCGGCCGTGGTGCTGGGTGGGGCGCGCATTACGGGCGGGCACGGCACGGTATCGGGCACGATCATCGGCGTGCTGGTCATCACCATAATCAATTCCTCGCTGCTGCTTATAGGCGTGCCGACCTATTGGCAGCGCCTCGTGGTGGGCGCGCTGATCCTGCTCGGCACCGGCCTGCCGATCGCTATCGAGCGCTATAACCTGCACCGGGCGCGACTGCGCGCTGTCATCGCACCTGTCACGGCGCTGGAAGCTTCGGCCTGAGCCGCCCGCCACGAGGGAGAACACCATGACTTGGCTCACGGACACCTTCAGGGTCGCCAAGCCGATTATTGCGATGTGCCATCTTCAAGCGCTGCCCGGCGACCCGGCCTACGACCGTGCCGGTGGCATGGCCAAGGTGGTCGACCTCGCACTTCACGACCTGCGCCACCTGCAGGACGGTGGCGTCGACGCGGTCATGTTCTCGAATGAGTTCAGCCTGCCCTACCTGACCAAGGTCAGGCCCGAAACCACGGCCGCCATGGCCCGCGTCATCGGCGAGATCCGACGCGACATTCGGGTCCCGTTCGGTGTCAACGTGTTGTGGGACCCGATCGCCTCCATCGACCTCGCGACCGCAACCGGCGCGCTGTTCATGCGCGAGATCATCACCGGGGTCTATGCGAGCGACTTCGGACTATGGAACACCAATGTGGGCGAGACGACCCGGCACCGGGCCGCCTTGGCTCCCGACCTTCGCATGCTGTACAACATCGTGCCGGAAGCCGCCGCTTATCTCGGCAACCGCACACCTGTCGACATCGCCCGCACTACGGTGTTCAACAACGGCCCCGATGCGCTCTGCGTGTCAGGCCTCACGGCCGGGGCTGAAACCGACACCCAGGTGCTAAGCCAAGTGAAAGCGGCGGTGCCTGACACGATGGTGTTCTGCAACACGGGATGTCGGATCGACAACATCGAGCGGCAATTGGCGGTCGCTGATGGAGCGGTGGTCGGCACGACTTTCAAGATCGATGGCCACTTCTCTAACTTGGTCGACCCGGAACGGGTGAAGGCCTTCATGGCCAAGGTGCGATCGGTTCGCTGAGCGCCGAAAGGGGAACGCCCATGGACGAGAGCCGAGACGGCCTCAAACCCGATATGGACCGCATCGCGGCCTGGACGGAGCGGCTTTGCGGCATCCCCGGCCTGTCTGGAGCCGAGGACCCGGTGAGCACCGTCATCGCCGACGAACTCAAACCGCTCGCGCCCAACCAGCACATCGATGTGCTCGGCAACCTCACGGTCACCGTGCCGGGTTCCGATCCCGGTGCGCCCAAGATCATGGTTTTTGCCCACACCGACCAGCTCGGCCTCGTGGTGCGCCGCATCGAGCCCGACGGCTTCCTCCGTGTCGAGCGGCTCGGCGGCGTGCCCGAACGCGTGCTGCCCGGCCTCGAGATTGTCGTCACAAACGCACGTGGCGAGGCCGTGCCGGGTCTCGTTTGCGTCAAGGCCCATCACGCGACGCCGCCCGAGGAGAAGGGCGTGGTGCTGACGGCTGACAAGCTGCGCCTCGACGTCGGGGCCGAGAGCGCGGCGGCCGTGCGGGCGCTCGGGATCGAGATCGGCGCGCCCGTGACCTACCGACCGCGCTTCCAGCGCCTCGGCCCGCACCGGATCTGCGGCACCGCAATCGACGACCGGGCGGGCTGCGCCGTGCTGATGGATGTTGTTCGCGCGGTCGTCGAGCGGCCAGTGCCGTCTACACTGCAGGCCGTTTTCAGCGTGCAGGAGGAGTTCAACCTGCGTGGCGCCATGGTGGCGGCAGCGCGCCTCCGGCCCGATGCGGCCGTGTCGATCGACATCATGGTGGCCTCCGACACGCCCGACCTCGCCGAGCGCGGTGAGTTACGCCTTGGTGGCGGGCCGGCGCTCGGTCTTTACAGCTTCCATGGCCGGGGCACGCTCAACGGCACTCTAGCGCATCCCGCCTGGGTGCGTGTGCTTGAGGGGGCCGGCACCGCTGCAGGCCTCACCCTCCAACGCAGTGCCCATACGGGCGCACTCACGGATTCGTCTTACGTGCAGCTCGTCGGCGAGGGTATCCCGTCCGTCGACGTCGGCTACGCCACCCGCTACACCCACACACCTGTCGAGATGTGCGATCTGCGCGACCTCGTGGGTCTCACGGCTTGGCTGCATGCGGCCCTCGCGGCCATGCCGGCCGGCTTCTCCTTCGCGCGCCGCGCCTGATCCGATGCGCTTCCTGCTCGGCATCGATGTCGGTAGCTATTCGAGCAAGGGCGTGCTGCTCGACGAGACCGGTACAATCGTTGCGACAGCACAGCGCCGGCACGAGATGCGCGTTCCTGGACCCGGCCGCGCCGAGCACGATGCCGAGGCAGACTGGTGGGCCGCATTTTGCGAGCTCAGTCGCGCGCTGCTGGCGGAAAGCGGCGTTTTGCCGGAGACCATCGCGGCCATCGGATGCAGCGGCATCGGCCCCTGCATGCTGCCGGTCGATGCCGCGGGACGGCCGCTCCGCCCGGCGGTGCTTTATGGCGTCGACACGCGCGCTCGGCAGGAGATCGACGAGCTCAATGCCGAACTGGGGGCGGCCGCCATCTTCGCGCGATGCGGCAATGCACTCACGACCCAGTCTGTCGGCCCCAAGATCCGCTGGCTCGCGCGTCACGAGCCCGATGTGTTCGCCCGCACGCATAAGATCGTCACCTGCTCGACCTATCTCACGCACCGCCTGACCGGCTGCTGGGTGATCGATCACTACACGGCGTCCTGCTTCACGCCTTGCTACGACCTTTATGAGCGTCGCTGGAACCCCGAGATGACGCGGCCGATCTGCCCGCCCGAATGGCTGCCAGAGCTGGCCTGGAGCAGCGACGTGATCGGCACCGTCAGCGCCGCCGCCGCGACCGAGACGGGCTTGGCCGTCGGCACGCCCGTGGTGGCCGGCACCGTCGATGCCGCCAGCGAGGCCCTAAGCGTCGGCGTGTGCCGGCCCGGCGACCTGATGATCATGTACGGCACCACCGTCTTTTTCATCGAGGTCGTGCCCGCCGCCCAGGCCGACCCGCGCACCTGGGCAGGGCCTTACCTGTTTCCCAATACCTGGAGCGTGATGGGCGGCCTCGCCACGAGCGGCGCCCTCACGCAATGGTGGCGTAGCAAGATCTTCGACCTTCCCGATACCGACGCAGTCTTCGCGGATCTCGCATCGGCGGCCGAGCGAAGCCCGCCGGGCGCGAACGGCCTTATCGTGCTTCCGTTCTTCAGCGGTGAACGTACGCCGGTTAACGATCCCACGGCACGCGGCATGGTGTTCGGTCTGACGCTCGCCCATACACGGGCGGATCTGTATCGGGCCACTATCGAGGGCATCGGGCACGCGGTGCGGCACAACCTTGACACTTTTGCCGAGGCTTGCCGGGCCAAGGCCGTTTATGCGGTCGGAGGCGGAGTTCAAAACGCTATGTGGATGCAGGCGGTGTCGGACATCGGCGGCGTGTCTCAGCGGGTCCGCCGCCACACAACCGGCGCCGCACTGGGGTCGGCGTTCCTGGCAGGCATAGGGGTCGGGCTAATGGCGCGAGACGACGTCGATCGCATCAATCCGGTGGTCCGGACGGTCGTTCCGCAGGCTTTCAACAAAGCCGTTTATGACCGCGATCACGCGATCTACTTAGATCTCTATACGCAAACCAAGGGGTACATGCGGGCGCTTTGGGAGGGGTCGACGGCGCAAACCTGAATAATTGCCTTGACCGACACCGCGGGGCAGCTTTTTAGCTCTTTTTCCGGGTCAGCGCAGCCGAATTCAGAACCAATGTACTTTCCATTTGATCCACAAGGCTCCTCGGTTCCGGATCTTCGCTGCGCTTCATCCGTAATGGAGGAATTGCGTTTAGTTTCAACCTACCGCTAACCCCTCGACGATCCGAAGAAGCGCGAGCTGGCCAGGGTCCGCAAGCCCGACGCTCCGCTCGCCATAGCTGCGCGCGCGGCCGAGCTTGTTGGGCTTCTGCCGGAACTCCTCGAGCGTGCGTTTCGCGGTGTCAACCGCGGTGGCGTGCATTTCCCCTTCGGGGGCGTCGCACAGGGCCGCTTCTACGGCCGCGAGGCTGTCGAGCACGGTCTTGTCGCCGAGCTGGCCCTTGCCCCGCGCCATCATGGCGTCGAGCGCGCCCTTCAGCAGCGCCGGCACCTCGTCGGCGGGCACCGCCTCCCGGCCCTTGCAGGCCTTGGCGGCCGACATAAAGGCAGTGGCGACAAGCGTGCCGTAGGAGGACGACGACACGCGCTGGAAAGCCTTTGCGCATTCCATAAAGGCCAAGCCGACATCGGCGGGCAATGCGCTGTTCTTTGCCTCCATGAAGCCCTTCGAAACCGTAATCCCGAGATCGCCATCCCCGAGCGCGCCGTCGGCTGCGTTCAACTCGGGCGCAAAGCCTTCCGCTGCCATGGCAATACGTTCGAGCCCGATCCGCAGCGTGTCGCTTGTGATGTTTGTCATCGTCACACCGTCCAGTAGGCGCAGTGCGCCGGCGCCTTCAACAGGCGCTCGAGTTCCCCGTCAAGTCGGCACATCGTCAGCGTTGCACCCGTCATTTCCATGGAGGTTGCGTAACGGCCGACCAGCGGCATGACGATTGTGATACCCGCATTATCGAGCCGCGCCTTGGCGCGCCGGTAGACAATATAAAGCTCCTCGAGCGGCGTCGCGCCAAGCGAGTTCACGAGCAGCGACACGCGTTCGCCGCGCCCGATCGGCATGTCGGCCAGAAGCCGGTCCACCATCTCGTCTGTCACCGCATCGGCGGGCTTGATGTCGGCGCGCCAGATGCCCGGCTCGCCATGAATGCCCATACCCATTTCCATCTCGTTTTCGCCGAGCGTGAACGTGGGCTTGCCGGCTTGCGGCACCGTGCAGGGCAACAAAGCCATGCCGATGGAGCGGCAAGCGTCAGCGGCCTTCTGGGCCGTGGCGGTCACGTTCTCGAGATAAGCCATCTCCTCGGCCTTGGCGCCCGCGATCTTGAAGGCGTAGATCATGCCCGCGACGCCGCGCCGTTTCTCCCGCTCGCCCGGCTCGGCCGAAGCGACGTCGTCGGCAAGCAGCACCGTCGTGGAGGCGATGTCCTCCATCTCCAGCATCTCGCCGGCCATGTCGAAATTCATGACGTCGCCGCCGTAATTGCCGTAAAGGCGAAGGATACCGCCGCCGCCGCTGGCCTGCCGCATCGCCTCCGACATCTGGTCCGACGACGGACTGGCGAAGACCTGGCCGACTGCACAAGCATCAAGCAAGCCCTTGCCCACGTAGCCTGTGAAAAGGGGCATGTGGCCCGAGCCGCCGCCCGTCACGATGCCGACCTTGCCCGGGGTGATGCCGCCTGCGCGGGTGACAACGCGCGGAACCGGCTGGGCGTAGATGGCGGGATGCGCAGCGATCATGCCCTCCAGCATCTCATCGACGTAGTCGTCAGGCTGATTCAGCAGTTTCTTCAAGGCTCGTCTTCCCCCGACCAGCACGACGGCACTGATGATTGCGCTGTCAGTCACCAGCCGTTGTACCCGGAGTTCGCTTATTCGCAAACGGAAGGCACGCCTTGCGTTCCTCGCCCATGTGAGCTTGGCTTATCGGCCCGACGTGCATCTCGCAGAAAGTCCAGCAACGGTGTTTGGATTGCTATTTACCTTGACCGGGTTGATCGCGACCGCTGACGTGGCTGCACGGACTGACGGTCAGCGTCGATGTCTGGGATTGACCCGATTCAGTGGACAGTTTTGGAGCTTGCGGGTTAGGGCTCGAT
>NZ_JARPVX010000096.1:0-12351 GCF_033947565.1 Lichenihabitans sp. Uapishka_5 | reverse complement strand
CCCTCCGCTCCCACACCCCCCGCAGCACCCACGCCCCCATGACCTTCCGCATTGCCATCATCGGCCGGCCCAACGTCGGCAAGTCGAGCCTCTTCAACCGCCTCGTGGGCAAGAAGCTGGCGCTCGTCGACGATCAGCCGGGCGTCACGCGCGATCGGCGCGAGGGCGAGGCGCGGCTCGGTGACCTGCGCTTCACCGTGATCGACACCGCCGGCCTCGACGAGGACGGCAATGCCACCTCGCTTAACGGTCGCATGCGCGCTCAGACCGAAGCCGCCGTGGCCGACGCCGACGGCATCTTCTTCATGACCGACAGCCGCACCGGTATCACGCCGGTCGATCGCCATTTCGCCGATCTGGTGCGCCGTGCCGGCAAGCCCACCATCCTGGTGGCCAACAAGGCCGAGGGCCGGGCCGGCACCGCGGGCGCCTATGAGGCCTTCGACCTCGGCCTCGGCGATCCGGTGGCCTTGTCGGCCGAGCACGGCGAAGGCATGGCCGAACTTTATGGCGCGCTGCTCGAGGCGCTGCCCGAGGCGACCCAGCTGGTCGAGGAGGACGAGGACGAGGCGCGCGACCGCGGCACCTTCGAGGAGGAGGACGGTTCCGAGCTCGACATCAGCAAGCCGGTCCGCATCGCCGTCGTGGGGCGCCCCAACGCCGGCAAGTCGACGCTGTTGAACGCCATCCTGGGCGAGGAGCGCCTGCTCACCGGCCCGGAGCCCGGCATTACCCGCGACTCGATCGGCCTGACCTTCGACTGGCACGGGCGCAGCCTGAAACTGTTCGACACGGCGGGCCTGCGCAAGCGCGCCCGCATCGACGACAAGCTCGAGAAGCTCGCGGCCGCCGACGCGCTCAGGGCCGCCAAATTCGCCGAAGTGGTGATCCTGCTGCTCGACGCCACCATCCCGTTCGAGAAGCAGGACCTCACCATTGCCGACCTGTGCGAGCGCGAAGGGCGCGGCCTGGTGATCGGCGTCAACAAATGGGACCTGATCGAGAAGCGTGGCGCCACCCTGACGGCCCTGCGCGAGGAGGCGGACCGTTTGCTGCCGCAGGTGAAGGGCACGCCGGTCATCCCGGTGTCGGGCCTCAATCGCCAGGGCCTGCATGCCCTCATCGAGGCGGCGCTTCAGGTGCAGGAGGTATGGAACCGCCGCATTGCCACGGCCAAGCTGAACCGCTGGCTGAATGGCGTCATCGACCAGACGCCGCCGCCTGCCGTCAGCGGTCGCCGCATCAAGCTGCGCTACATGACCCAGCCGAAGGCCCGGCCGCCGTCTTTCGTGCTGTTCGGCAACCAGCTGGTCGATCTGCCGACCTCGTATCAGCGCTTCCTGGTCAATGGTCTGCGCCAAGCCTTCGATCTGCCAGGGGTGCCGATCCGGCTGACCCTGAAGCAGGGCGAGAACCCCTACGACAAGCGTCGTGGCGGCAAGCGCTAAAGGCTGTCAGGGCCAAATGGAAACATTTGGCCCGATCGGGCAGCCGACCGAGAAGAGATGCTAGGGTTCGTCTGGTTCAGTAAGAACCAGACGAACCCTAAGGGCGACGCCTCTTAGGAGCGTCCGTCCCGCAGGGCCTGCAGCAGCTTGGCGCTGGCGCGGCCGTTGCGCGGCATGCCGAGCTTGACCTGGTAATCCGCGATGGCCTGCCGGGTCTTGGTGCCCATCACGCCATCCGGGTTGCCGATCTCGTAGCCGCCGGCGATCAGCTTTTCCTGCACCTCGCGCCGTTCGGCCCGCGACAGACCGGGGTCGTCGGTCGGCCATGCACCTGCGATGGGGCCTGCACCGGCGATGCGGTCCGACAGCACCCCGATGGCGAGGGCATAAACCTCGGCTGCATTATAGGCGTAAAGCGCGTCGAAGTTGTGCGTCACCAGGAAGGCCGGGCCGCTTGCCCCGGCGATCAACAGCAGCCCCGCGGGGGCGCCGGCCTTGAGCGGGGCGCCGTCGGCCCGGGTCACGCCCTTGGCGGCCCAGAAGGCGGGCGGATGCCGGTCGGTCCGCCCCGAAGGGCCCTTGTAGCCGTCCGGTAGCTTGACCTCGATGCCCCAGGGCACACCGGGCTGCCAGCCCGAAGCGCGCAGATAGGCGGCCGTGGTGGCGAGGGCGTCGGGGGCCGAGTCGACGATGTTGGCATGGCCGGTGTTCTCGAAATCGACGCCGTGCTGCAGGAATGTCGACGGCATGAATTGGGTGTGGCCGAAGGCGCCTGCCCAGGAGCCGTTGAAGCGGTCCGGTGCCACGTCGCCCCGTTGCAGGATCTCCAGGGCCGAGACGAATTCGCGTTTGTAGAAATCGGGCTTGCGGCCGTAGCACGCCAGCGTCGCCAGCGACTGCACCACCGGCCGCGTGCCGAAGGAGCGGCCATAATCGGATTCGACGCCCCAGACCGCCAACAGGATGGTGGCATTGACGCCGTAACGCGCCTCGATGCGCTTCAGCGCGGCGTCCTGCTCGGCGGCGCGCGCCTGCCCGTCCTGCACCCGCTGATCGTCCACAAGGCCGGCCATGTAGTCCCAGGGCGGCGTCGAGAATTCGGGTTGGTTCGACTGGAAGGTCGGCGCGTCGTTCGGCTGCAGGGCGTCGGTCGCGGCCGCGAACGTCTCGGCCGTGATGCCGCGCGCGAGGGCAGTCTGGCGCAAACCGGCCAGGCAGTCGGCAAATTCCGCCGCGCCGGCCCGAGCCGTGACACTCCCCACCATCGCGCCCGTGGCGAGAACCGTCAGGCCGTGCCGAACCATCATCCGTATCCGCATGGCGTGAAGGCTAGCAAACCCGGGGAGCGGCCGCCACCGTGCTTTCGCGATCATGCCGTCCGCTCGCTGCGGCCGAGCCGCGACGCCGTTCTCCGGATCGGCTATGAGGGACTGGCCCGCAGCCCCTCCGAGGTGCCATGGACAACCCATTCCTGCCGCTGTCCTTTATCGCCGGTCCGGCCATCCTGACCAACGCCTCGACGGTGCTGCTGAATGGCGCCAGCATCCGCTACAACCTGGCCATCGGGCTGTGGCGCGACCTCGAGGCGGAACTGCATGGGCGGGGCACCGCGACCGGCTTTCTGTTCACCGACCGGGTGCATGCCATGCGGCTCGCCGAGCGCCGCGTGGTGCATATCGTGCGGGCCTTGACGTTGTTGTACTCGGCCGTGGGCGGCTTCGGGGTCAGCACCCTGACGGGGCTCAGCGGCGCCTTGCTGGCCGACCATGGGCCGGACTGGGCGGTGGAGGTTGCCAAGGTGTTGACGCTTGTGGCCGGCGGTTTCGCCCTGGTGTGCCTGTTGGCCGCGGCCGCCACCTTCACGCTCGAAAGCCGCTGCACGGTGCGGTTGCTGCGCCTCGGCCTGCACCACGTGCAGCGGCGGCCGGGCGCCGTCAACGACGAGACGGCCGTGTAGGTCGGGCGTCGACGCTCCCCGACGCATGCGCCTTAGAGCGATTCCAGTGTGTCGCCCGCCCCTTGCACCGCATCGGCTTCCGTGATTCGACGGTCGCCATGACAGATCTCGCTCCCGACACCATTGCCCTCCAGGGCCGGCGCCGTTCGGTGCCACCGATCCAGCTCGCCGGCCCGGGGCCGGATGCCGAGCAACTCCGCACCCTGCTCACGGTCGCGGCGCGGGTGCCCGACCATGGCAAGCTGGCGCCTTGGCGGTTCATCGTCTTCGAGGGAGACGCACGGCTGCGGGCCGGCGATGCCCTGGCGGGTGTCTTCAAGGCCCAGAACCCCCTGGCCGAGGACAAGCGCCTCGACCTCGAGCGCAAGCGCCTCGCCCAGGCGCCGCTGGTGGTCGCCGTGGTGTCGCGTGCGGCCCCGCATGCCAAGATTCCCGAATGGGAACAGGTGATGTCGGCTGGCGCGGTCTGCATGAACCTGACGCTCGCGGCGTGTGCGATGGGGTTCGCCACCACCTGGCTGACCGAATGGTATGCCTACGATCAGGCGGCCCTCGCGGCTCTCGGGGTCGAACCGTTCGAGAAGATGGCGGGTTTCATCCACATCGGTCGTCCGGCAGCCGTGCCCGAAGACCGGGTCCGGCCCGACCTCGACGCGTTGACCACCCGGTTCTGACACAAGCCGCACGCCCCGGCTTAAGGGGGCGTCAAGCATCTTCGCCGCATTTTGCCGCCGATCGGGCCGGCATTACGGCGAGGAGGCGGGATGAAACGAGCTTTGCCGCGATTGCGGCTCGCGGGGTTGGCGCTACCGCTGCTGTTGGGCGGCTGCATGTCGGGCGTCCTTCCTGGCGCGGATGCGCCGGACCCCTCCTGCGTGCTGTTATGCGCCCTGACGCGCGAGATCACCGGTGCGCCCGCCGCACAGCCCATGCCGGTGGCCGCGGTGACGCCGTCCAGGCCGATCCTGCGCCGGAGCGCCGCCCGGACGCACAGGCGCCTCCCCAAGGCGCCTGACGTCGCGGTGGCGGCGTCGCCACGCCGCCGCGCCGCGACGCTGGCTCATCGGAGGCCGATCCATCATCGGCCGGTGGCCGAGGTGTCGGTGGTGCCGCAGGCCTCGGCCCTGTTGCCCGCTCAGCAACCTGTCGCTTTGGCGCCCGTGCGGCCGGCCGCCGTTGCAACGGCGTCGCCGCCGCTTGCGCCCGCCCGCAGCCTCAACGCCGCCATCCCGGGCAGCGCCGGCATCATGACGCCGGCCTGGCGCGACCCGTAACCTTCGCCCATAGCCGCCGGGAACCATCATGGGGCGTCCGTGCGTTTGCTCCTTAAGACAACGGAGCTCCCCCATGCGTTATCTGATCGCCGCCGCCCTTCTGTTCGCTGTTCCGGCCACCTCGGCGCAGGCCGGATGCATCACCGGGGCCGTGGTGGGTGGCGTCGCGGGCCATCTCGTCGGCCATGGCAAGGTCGGTGCGGCCGCCGGCTGCGCGGTCGGCCACCATAACGCCAAGAAGAAGGACGAGCAGGCGCAGCCGGCCAAGTAACGGCCAGACGCCCTACACCGACAGGCGCGCCCGCACTTCGTGTTCGACCATGTCGGCCTTCGGGCCGGCGATCACCACAGTGCCGCGGTCCATCACGGCGAAGTCGTCCGCGAGATCGCGGGCGAATTCGAAATATTGCTCGACCAGCACGATCGCAATGTCGCCCTTGGCCCGCAGATAGTCGATGGCGCGGCCGATGTCCTTGATGATCGAGGGCTGGATGCCCTCCGTCGGCTCGTCGAGTACCAACAGCCTCGGCCGGGTGACCAGCGCCCTGCCGATGGCGAGCTGTTGCTGTTGCCCCCCCGACAGATCACCGCCGCGCCGGCCCATCATGGTCTTCAGCACGGGGAACAGCTCGAAGATTTCGTCTGGAATCGTGTGCATTCGGCGGGCGAGCGGCGCGAAGCCGGTCATCAGGTTCTCCCGCACGGTCAGCAGCGGGAAGATTTCCCGCCCTTGCGGCACATAGGCGATGCCGCGCTTGGCGCGGCTGTGGGTCGGCAGCTTCGAAATATCCCGATCGTCCCAGACGATCCGGCCGCTGCGGATCGGCTGATGCCCCACGATGGCGCGCAACAACGACGACTTGCCGACGCCGTTGCGGCCGAGCACGCCCGTGACGCGGCCGGGCTTCGCGCTGAGCGACACCGAGCGCAGCGCCTGGGCGGCGCCGTAATAAAGGTCGATGGAGTCGACGTGCAGCATCGTTGATCCGAACACACTGTTGCTCCCGCTCGCGGGAGGGGACGAAGCGGCTTCAGCGTCCCAGATACACCTCGACCACCCGCGGGTCGGCGCTGACCGCGTCGAGCGAGCCTTCGGCCAGAACCGCACCTTCGTGCAGTACCGTCACCTTGACGCCGAGCTCGCGCACGAAATGCATGTCGTGCTCGACCACCACGACCGAATGATCTCTGGCGATCTCGCGCAACAGGTCGGCGGTGGCGGCCGTCTCGGCGTCGGTCATGCCGGCCACGGGCTCGTCGACCAGCAGCAGCTTCGGGTCTTGGGCCAGCAGCATGCCGATCTCGAGCCATTGCTTCTGGCCATGGCTGAGGTCGCCGGCGCGTCGGCCACGATGGTCGATGAGGCGGATGCGCTGCAGCACCGCGTCGATCTTGGTGCTCTGGTCGCGGGCGGCTTTGCCGAACAAGGTCGCGAAGGCTGTGCGCGGTGCCTTCAAGGCCAGCAGGATGTTGTCCGCCACCGTGTGATGCTCGAAGACCGTCGGCTTCTGGAACTTGCGGCCGATGCCGAGTTCCGCGATGGCCGCCTCGTCGAGCGTGGTCAGGTCGGTGGTACCGTCGAAATAGATGTCACCGGTGTCTGGCCGCGTCTTCCCCGTGATGCAATCCATCATGGTGGTCTTGCCGGCGCCGTTCGGGCCGATGATGGCCCGCATCTCGCCGGGGCCGAGCACCAGCGACAGGCCGCGCAGCGCCTTGTAGCCGTCGAACGACACCTTCACGTCGTCGAGGTAGAGCAGCGAATTGGTGAGGGCGTCGGTCATCGGCGGAGCCATCCCGTCATTGCGAGCGGAGCGAAGCAATCCAGCTCTGAGGCGCCCCCCTGGGTTGCTTCGGCGCTTTGCGCCTCGCAAAGACGGATGAGGCGCACCATCACGCCCCCTCCGGCAGCACGTCGATCTGTTCCTCGGGCACCACCGGCCGCTCGGTCGGCGGCTTCGGGCGCTTGCGGCGGCGCAGTTGTTCGGCGAGGCCCAGAATGCCGTTCGGCATGAACAGCGTCACGACGACGAAGAGACCGCCGAGGCCGAACAGCCAATATTCCGGGAAGGCGCCGGTGAACCAAGTCTTGCCGAAATTGACGATCAGGGCTCCGAGGGCGGCGCCCACCAGGGTGCCGCGGCCGCCGACCGCCACCCAGATCACTGCCTCGATCGAATTGGCCGGTGCGAACTCGCCCGGATTGATGATGCCGACCTGCGGCACGTAGAGGGCGCCCGCCACGCCCGCCATGGCGGCCGACAGCGTGAACACCAGCAGCTTGTAATATTCCACCCGGTAGCCGAGGAACCGCGTGCGGCTTTCGGCATCGCGGATCGCCACCACGACCTTGCCGAATTTCGAACCGACCACGGCGGCCGCGATCAGGATGCCGAGCGCCAAGGCGACGGCCGAGGCCGAGAACAAGGCCGCCCGCGTGGCGTCGGACTGGACCGTGAAGCCGAGGATGTCCTTGAAGTCGGTCAGGCCGTTGTTGCCGCCGAAGCCCATGTCGTTGCGGAAGAAGGCGAGAAGCAGCGCATAGGTGAGCGCCTGGGTGATGATCGACAGGTAGACGCCGGTGACGCGCGAGCGGAACGCCAGCCAGCCGAACAGCGCCGCCAGCACGGCCGGCACGGCGACGACCATCAGGCACGCATAGGCGAAGGACGAGAAACCCCACCAGGTGAACGGCAGCGTATGCCAGTTGAGGAACACCATGAAGTCCGGCAGGTCCGGGTTGGCGTAGACCCCGCGGGCACCGATCTGCCGCATCAGGTAAAGGCCCATGGCGTAGCCGCCGAGCGCGAAGAAGGCGCCGTGACCGAGCGACAGGATCCCGCAATAGCCCCACACGAGGTCGAGGGCGACCGCCAGAAGGGCGTAGCAAAGGTACTTGCCGAACAGGGCCACCAGATAGGCCGGCATGTGCAACGCCGAGGTTTCGGGCACGGCGAGGCTGAGCACCGGCACCAGGACGGCCGCCCCGATCACCACGAGAAGAAAGACGAGGCCGCGCGGGCCGAGGGAGCGGCTGATCATGTCAGGCCTCCACGGCCCGGCCCTTGAGGGCGAAGAGCCCGCGCGGCCGTTTCTGGATAAACAGGATGATGAAGACCAGCACGGCGATCTTGCCCAGCACGGCACCGGCCAGCGGCTCCAGGAACTTGTTGGCGATGCCGAGCGCCAGCGCCGCCACGAGCGTGCCCCACAGATTGCCGACGCCGCCGAACACCACCACCATGAAGCTGTCGATGATGTAGCTCTGGCCGAGGTTGGGCGACACGTTGTCGATCTGGCTGAGCGCCACGCCGGCGATGCCCGCGATGCCCGAGCCGAGCCCGAAGGCGAGCGCGTCGATGCGGCCGGTCGAGATGCCCATGGCCGAGGCCATGCGGCGGTTCTGCGTCACGGCCCGCATGCGCAGCCCGAACGGGGTGGCGCGCAACACGAGCTGGAGGGCGGCGAAGACCACGATCGTGAACACGATGATGGTGAGCCGGCCCGTGGTGATCTCGAGCCCGCCGAGATGGAACGAGCCCGCCATGAAGGAGGGCGCACCCACCTCCTTGTTGTTGGCCCCGAAGCCCGTGCGCACCGCCTGCTGCAAAATCAGCGAGATGCCCCAGGTGGCCAAGAGCGTTTCAAGCGGCCGACCGTAAAGATGGCGGATGACGAGACGCTCGATCGCGATGCCGATCGCGCCCGAAACCAGGAAGGCGAGCGGCAGCGCGATCAACAGCGACGCATCGAACAGGCCCGGCATCGCGCTGCGGATCACGGCCTGCACGGCATAGGTCGTGTAGGCGCCGATCATCACCATCTCGCCATGGGCCATGTTGATGATGCCCATCACGCCAAAGGTGATCGCGAGCCCGATGGCGGCCAGCAGCAGCACCGACCCGAGCGACAGCCCGTACCAGACGTTCTGCAGCGCCTGCCACAGGGCGAGATCGGTGTTGATGCCTGCGATGGCGGTTTTCGCGGCAACGCGCACCGGCTCCATTGCGGCCGTGTCGGGCGCGACGCTTGCGAGCGGCGTGAGGAGGCCGAGCGCGTCCTGGTCGCCCCGCTGCTTCAGCGTCGCAATGGCGTCGAGGCGTTGCGCGGGCGTGGCGTCCGGGGTCGTGGCCAGGATGGCGGCGCGGGCTTGCAGCAGGGCGGCCTTGCTGTCCGGGTCGGCTTCCTTGGCGAGCGCGGCCTCGACCGGGGCGAGCTGGTTCGCGTCATGCGAGCGGAACACCGCCAGGGCGGCGTCGCGGCGCTTGGCGGGGTCGGACGCCACGAGGTCCATCGAGCCGCCGACGGCCTGCAGCTTCGAGCGGACGGCGTTGTTGAGCCGGACCTTCTTGAAGGAGGCCGCGTCAACCGCGGATTTCGCGCCCGTCCGGGCGTCGAACAGGGTGCCGGAGCCATCCTTGAAGAAGACGGTTTTGTTGGCGGGATCGACCAGCAGGCGGTTCTGCGCGAGCGCGTCCAGCACGGCGCCGGCCGTGGGGGCGCCCGAAGCCGCGAGGGCGTCGATGCCCTTTTCGGTTTCCGGGAATTTGTCGGCTGCGAAATGCGCCAGGGCGTCATCCGTCGCGTCGGCATGGGCCGGCAGCGTCGCGCAAAAAAAGAGAAATAAGAGAGCGAAGGCTCGGCAAAACAGTCTCATTCGAGCCTCGCGAGTTGGGTCCGAACCTTCTCCCGTTCGCACGGGAGAAGAACAGGGTTCGGCTTGGCTCAGGCGGCCCCGCCGCACTTGCCGGACTTCACGTTGAAGTTGCCGCAGTTCATCGGGCTCCGCCAATCGCCGATCAGGTCCTTCGAACCCTCGAGGTAGGGCGACCATTCCTGGGCCACCACGAGGCCGGGTGTCTGCCACACGGTGTTCATCTGGCCGTCGGCCTGGATCTCGCCGATGTAGACCGGCTTGGTGATGTGGTGGTTCGGCATCACGGTCGAGAAGCCGCCGCTGAGGTTCGGCACCGACACGCCGATCAGCGCGTCGATCACGGGATCGGACTTGAAGGTGCCGGCCTTCTCGACCGCCTTCACCCAGGCGTTGAAGCCGATGTAATGGGCTTCCATCGGGTCGTTGGTGGTGCGGTTCGGCTTCTTGGTGAAGGCGTGCCACTTGTCGATGAAGGCCTTGTTCTCGGGCGTGTCGATCGACTGGAAGTAGTTCCAGGCCGTCAGATGCCCGACGAGCGGCTTGGCGTCCATGCCGGCGAGTTCTTCCTCACCAACCGAGAAGGCCACGACCGGAATGTCGGTCGCCTTCACGCCCTGGTTGCCGAGTTCCTTGTAGAACGGCACGTTGGCGTCGCCGTTGATGGTCGATACCACGGCGGTCTTCTTGCCGGCCGAGCCGAACTTCTTGATGTCGGACACGATCGTCTGCCAGTCGGAATGCCCGAACGGCGTGTAGTTGATCATGATGTCTTCGGCCGCCACACCCTTCAGCTTCAGGTAGGCTTCCAGGATCTTGTTGGTGGTGCGCGGGTACACGTAATCGGTGCCGGCCAGCACCCAGCGCTTCACCGAGCCGCCATCGGCCGACATCAGGTAGTCGACGGCCGGGATGGCCTGCTGGTTCGGGGCCGCGCCCGTATAGAACACGTTGCGCTCGCATTCCTCGCCCTCGTACTGGACGGGGTAGAACAGGATCGAGTCGAGCTCCTTGAACACCGGTAGCACCGACTTGCGCGACACCGAGGTCCAGCACCCGAAGGTGGCAACGGCCTTCTGGTTCGAGATCAGGTCGCGGGCCTTCTCGGCGAACAGCGGCCAGTTGGAGGCGGGATCGACCACCACGGGCTCGAGCTTCTTGCCCAGCACGCCGCCCTTCTGGTTCTGCTCGTCGATGAGCATCAGCATGACGTCCTTGAGGGTCGTCTCCGAGATCGCCATCGTGCCCGACAGCGAATGCAGCACTCCGACCTTCACGGTCTCGTCGGCCGCAAAGGCGGCGCGGCTCATGCCGCCGAGCGCTACGGCGCCCGCGGCCGCGCTGGCGCCCAGCAGGGCCTGGCGGCGGTTCATCACAAAGCGATCCATGTCTTCCCCTCGCGTTTGGCGCGTCGGCCTTGGCTGGGCGGCATTGTGCAAGTGCCGGGCCGGGCAGCCATACGTCGTTTGACGTAGACGGGGCCCGAGACCGTCGTCGTGCGGTGTGAAACGGTTGTTCGTCGAGCCTGCGGCGCCACGGCGCTCAAACATCCGCCGCCGGTCGTGCTGGGTGGCTTTACGGCCCAGGACCCATGGTTGAGCCAGGGTGGTACGGCGTGCCATGCGTTCCGCGCAACGGAACGGTAACCCTGATTGCATAGCGTGACGGCATTCGGGGAATCTCTCCCGCAAAGGCCCGTGATGGCGGATATCCTTCCCTTTCCCACCGACTTGCCGCAACGCCCCAAGCGTTATCGGCCAGCCAAGATCGTCGGGGCGCGATCCGGCATCACGGTGCGCATCCTCTCGCGCGCCGGCAGCCCGCACGACCTCCTGGTGGTGCTCGACGGCACGCCGGACGGCACCACCACGGTGGCGGCCGCCCCGGCCGGCGAGATGGCGGTGGCCGAGGTGATCGCCCATTCGGTGCTGGCGGCGCTCGAAGTGGCCGAAACCACCTGGAAGGCCCGAGAGGTGGCCTGGAGCCGCTGAGCGGCCGACCGCGTCGTGCCACACGGCGCGCTTCGCGATTCTGTGTTAACACCCGGCGATGCCGGCCCTTTGCGTTCCCCCCGATCCAGCCGTCGCGGCGCTTGCGGTCCATGGTGGCCGGATCTTCGCCGCCCGGGCCGCCTTTCCGGACGCGCCCGAACCCTGGATCGACCTGTCGACCGGCATCAACCCGCACGGCTACTCGATCGGCAGCCTGCCTGCCGATGCGTGGCAGCGCCTGCCCGATCTCGAGGCTTTGGCCGGGCTCGAGGCTGCGGCTCGCGCGTTCTACCGGGCCGGACCGCAGGCGGGCGTGGTGGCGGCCCCCGGCACCCAGGCGCTGATCGGCCTGCTGCCACGGCTGCGGCCGGCCGCCACGGTGGCGGTGCTGGGCTTCGGCTACCAGGAGCATCCCGCGGCCTGGCGGGCCGCCGGTTGCACGGTCCGGGTGGTCGAGGACGTCGAGGCCCTGGCGGCCGCCGATGTGGCGGTGGTGATCAATCCCAACAATCCCGACGGCCGCACGGTGTCGCCATTTCGCCTCGCCACGCTGGCGCAGCGGATGGGCCAGCGGGGCGGCCTGCTGGTGGTGGACGAGGCGTTCGCCGAGGCCGGCGAGGCGAGCCTGCTGCCGCATGTGGAAGGGCCGAACACGCTGGTGCTGCGCTCGTTCGGCAAGTTCTTCGGCCTTGCAGGGCTGAGGCTCGGCTTCGCGCTCGGTGATCCGGCGCTTTGCGCCGCGCTGCGGGCTGGCCTTGGGCCCTGGGCGGTATCGGGCCCGGCCCTCACGATCGGCACCCGGGCGCTCGGTGACGCACGATGGCAGGCCGACACGCGGCATCGGCTGATCGAGGCCGCGGCGCGGCTCGATGGGCTGTTGGAGGCCGCAGGCCTCGCGGTGCTGGGCGGCACGCCGTTGTTCCGCCTGGCCCGCCATGCCGAAGCGGCGCGCATCTTCGAGCGCCTCGGGCGCGCCGGCATCCTGGTGCGGCCCTTCGGCCCCGAGCCGACCTGGCTGCGGTTCGGC